>RFUD01000128.1 GCA_009923125.1 Planctomycetia bacterium | reverse complement strand
CATGCTGACGTTCATGCTGTACGAGGGGCGTCGCCTCCACGACGCGGCGGCGCTCGGCTCATTCCTCGCCGAGCGGTATCCCAACGCGAAGGGCAGTCGGCAGGCGGCGAAGGTCGCCATGGCCAGCCTGCAGCAGTTGTCGAAGGAGGGGGTGCCGGAGTGGCGGGCGGCGGCGAAGCGGCAGTGCGGCGACATGGCCGGCCTGATCATGCGCACGTGGCCGGAGGATGCGGAGAGCGCGGATGCGGCGGTGATCGCCATCGCCAGCGCGACGGAGGCCCGTGACCCGGAGCGGCTGATCGAGATTCTCGACCAGGTGCCGGCCGCGTCGCCGCGGCGGCCCGAAGTCCTGCTGCGGGCCGGAAGCGCGCTGTGGCGCGACGTGCTGGAGAAGCGCGGTCTCGAGGAGGGCGCCCGGCCGCCGGCCGACACCCTCGCGGCCTGGAAGCGGCGGGCGGCGGCGGCCATCGACGAGGGGCTGGCCGGCGTCCCGGCCGGCACGCCGCCGGCGCGAACGACCGTCGCGGCGGCCCTGGCCCGCGTGCAGATGGCGATCGAAGACGGCGACAACCAGCTCGCCCTCCGGCTGTTGGAACAGCCCGAGTACGGCCCGTGGACGCTCGTCAGCGGCAAGGACCCGGCCTTCGCCGCGGGGCCGCTCGCGGAGAGCACGCTCACGGTGGCCCTCCGGTATTTCATCCAGGCCGATCAACTCGACAAGGCGCAACTGGCCATGGACAGGCTCGAGGCCGTGGCCGGCACGGGAGAGGAAGCCTCGGCGAAGTTGACCGCGATGTACCTGGCGATGGGACGCGACCTGCAGGGGCAACTCGACGCCCTCGGCACCGGCGAGCAGGCGGGGTCGGCGGCCGCGCTGGCCAAGGCGACGGCGATCCTCGGTGGATTCGAGAAGTTCCTCGACGGCATCGCCAAGCGTGACCCGAAGGTCTCGTCGCAGATCTGGGTGGCGACGACCTACCTGTCACTCGGCTCCGGGGCCGGCACCGGTTCGGTCGTGCCCAAAGCCAAGGCGGACGGCTACCTCGCCAAGGCGGCTGAAACGTACCGCCGGCTGCTCGACAAGGGAGGCGACGAGATCGCCCGGTTCGAGCCCGCGATCCGGCTGAAGGTGGCGAACGTGTGTCGGGAACTCGGCCGCTGGGAGGAGGCGGAGGAGCAGATCGACTGGATTCTCTCCGACCCGAAGCGGCAAAACTCGCTCGACGCCCAGATCCAGGCGGCCGAACTCCTGCAGTCCGCCGGTGAGAAGTCCACCGACAAGGCGAAGGCGGAGCAATATCTCAAGGAGGCGATCGTCGGGCGGCGCCGCGGCCAGAGCGTCGCGTGGGGCTGGGGCGGCATCGCCAACAAGCTCTCGCGACAGGCGTTCGCCGGCAATGACGACAAGGCGCTCGAGGCCCGGGGCAGGTTTTTCACGGCCCGCCTCAACGTGGCGAAGTGCCGGCTCGAGCGTGCGGAAATCGCCGTGCAGGATCGTGAGAAGGTGCTCGACATGGCGTACAACGACATCGCGATCACCTACAAGCTGTACCCGGAACTCGGCGGCAAGGGGATGGAGAAGCAGTTCGACCGGCTGCTCAAGGAGATCGAGAAGGCCCGGGGCAATCCCGCGCCGAAGGGCATCGCCGGTTTGAAGGAGACCGCCGAGGCGGCGGCCCCGGCGGGCGCGGGAACGTGATGCAACGACACACGGCAGGACATGGCAAGGGGAACCTCATGGCTGGGAGCAGAGGCGTGGGCTCGAACATGACGAGTGGATGCAGCCGGCACGTGGTCGCCCGGATCGCGTTTGCGGCGATCGCGGCGTTGGTCGTCATCGGCCAGGGGGACGGGCTGCTGGCCCAGGCACCGGACCGCGTGCTGTCGACCGAGGGCACGTTCACCGGCAAGGTGGTCGCGGTCGGAATCGACGGGATCGATCTGGAGGAACGCGGCGGTGATACCCGCAAGATCGCGATCGACCAGATTCGCGAGATCCAGTTCGGCGGAGAGCCCCAGTCACTGCGGGCCGCCCGATCGCTCCTCAATCGGGGCCGCGCCGCGGACGCGCTGGAGGAGGTGGGGAAGGTCGAGGCTACCGAGCTCGACGGGGCCGAGCAGTTCCTGCTCGATGAGCTCGACTTCGTGAAGGCGGCGGCCGCCGGTCGAGCGGTGTTGGCGACGGGCGCAGATCCCAAGGAGGCCGGCAAACTCGTGGCCGACTTCCTCACCAAGCATCCCAAGAGCCACCATTTCTTCGAGATGCAGGAGTTGCTCGGGGACCTGCTCGCGCGGGCGGGCAAGGTCGATACCGCCGCCACGACCTATGCGACGCTCGCGAAAGGGCCGGCCGCCTTCAAGGTGCGGGCGGCGGCCGCGAAGGCGGGCATGCTGTTCAACCAGCGGAAGTTCGCCGAGGCGTTGGCGGAGTATGACGCGGCGATCAAGATCGACGCCGGCGATGACGCGAGCGCGGCCCAGAAGCGGAGCGCCCAGCTCGGCAAGGCGCGGTGCCTGTCCCAACTCGGCAAGAACGCGGAGGCCGTGGAGATCGTGCAGGCGATCCTGAAGCAGGCCGATCCCGAGGAGAAGGAGCTGCTGGGCCGGGTTTACAACGTGCTGGGCGATGCCTACCGGGCTGCCGGCGACAGGGATCAGGACGCACTGATCTCGTACCTGACCGTGGATCTCGTCTACAACGGCAACCCGGAGAGCCATGCGGAGGCGCTGGCGAACCTCGCGGAACTGTGGGACAAGGCCAAGAACCCCGAGCGGTCGCGCGAGGCCCGGAAGCTCCTTCAGGATTCGTACCCGGCGAGCCCGTGGGCCAAAAAGGCGGCGGGCGGCGGGTGAGCCCGGCGGACGATCGACGGGCTTGGTGGGCTGTTCGGTGGTGTCGTACGATTCAAACCTCGATCAATGTTCCTGCAAGGAGACGCGCGATGTGGACCGGTATCGTCGGTGGACCGCGATGTGACGCGGCGTGGTGGGTGAGGGCAGGCACGGCGGTCGTCGGTCGCCTGCTGCTCGCCGTGGCGACAATCGCCGTCGTGGTCGGACCCGGGGTCATGGCTCCCGGCGTGGCTCATGCCCAGGACGAAGAGGCGGCGGCCGAGGAGGAGGCGGCTCCGGAGGGCGAGAGCATGCTCGTCTTCTACTACAACGCGCTCGGGCTCAAGTACGTCATCGTGTTCCTCGCCCTGTCGTTCGGGCTGGTCGCCATGCTCGTGATGTGCTTCCTGCAGCTCCGCAAGTCGGTGCTCATGCCGCCGGGATTGAGCCAGGCGTTCGAGGCGCACCTCGAGGCCAAGGAGTATCAGCAGGCCTACGAACTGGCGAAGAACGACGACTCGTACCTCGGGCAGGTGCTCGCCGCCGGCATGGGGAAGCTGCAGGCCGGCTACGGCGCCGCCGTCGAGGCCCTGCAGGCCGAGGAGGGCGAGCAGGCCATGAAACTGGAGCACAAGATCAGCTACGTGTCGCTGATCGGTGCGCTCGCCCCGATGTTCGGGCTGCTCGGCACGGTGGACGGGATGGTGGCGAGCTTCATGATCATCGCCAAGTCGTCCACGGCGCCGAAGCCGAACGAACTGGCCATCGGCATTTCGCAGGCCCTGATCACGACGCTCATCGGCCTGTGGCTGGCGATTCCCGCCATCGCCTGTTTCGCCCTGTTCAAGAATTGGCTCCAGAAGTTCAACGGCGACATCGACACCGAGGCGATGCGGCTGATGGCACGGTTCCAGAACGTCGGGAAGAAGTGAGCCACCCATGGCACGCAAGCAGGGCGGCTCCCCGTCGAGCACCGACATCGACATGACGCCGATGATCGACATGACCTTCCAGCTGATCACGTTCTTCATGTTCGTGATGAACTTTTCGGAAGCCGAGCAGGACGAGCGGATCCAGTTGCCGCTGAGCCAGCTCGCCAAGCCCGTGGAGGGAGCCGTGGAGGCGCCGATCACGCTGCAGCTCACCAACAGCGGGTCGGTGATCTACGCGGGGGAACTCGTCGCCGTCCGCGATATCGGCGGCTACCTGGAGCGGGAAAAGAGCGTGATGCTCGATGCGGGCCGCGAGCCGAGCGCCGCCACCGTCATCGTGCGGGCCGACGGCCGGGCGAAGGCCGGGGAGGTGCAGGAGATCATCCGCATCTGCCAGGAGAAGGGGTTCGAGCGGTTCGCCCTCCGGGCGCAGTACGACGAGGGCTAGCGGATGGCGAAGCGTGAGTCATCGCTGGGCGACAAGGTGGCCGTGGACATGACGCCGATGATCGACGTCGTGTTCCAGCTGATGTCGTTTTTCATGTGCTCGCTCAAGGTGGTGGCACCGGAGGGTGACTTCGACATCCGCATGCCGCTGGGCGTGGCGGCCGCGGCCGCGCCGGACGACCAGCAGGTGCCGCCGGTACGGGTGAAGCTCACGGCCGGCCCCGACGGCTCGCTCGCGGGCATCGCGATGAACGGGACGCCGGTCGCCGACTTCGAGGAGCTCCGCAAGCGGATCATCGGCCTCGTCGGCGCCGACACCGGCCCGAACTCGCTGGCGGAGCGCACGGAGGTCGAGCTCGACTGCGACTACGGGCTGAAGTACGTGAACGTGGTGCGGGCCATCACGTCGGTGTCGGGCAAGGTCCAGGACGGCCAGATCGTCGAGTTGATCAAGAAGATCAAGTTCACGCCGCCGAAGCGCGGGTAGCGCCGCACGGGCTTTTGGCTCCCCGTATCCCGTCGCCGGACGTTTGGGGAGTTGTGCGCGTCGGCTCGGGGTAACCCCGAGCCGGATTGGGATGGTTGCCCCTGGAAGGCCAAACCGGATCACCCGCGCGGGTGGAACCGGCCGTGGATGCCCTTCAGGCGGCCGGCATCCACGTGGGTGTACCGCTGCGTCGTGGCGATGCTTGCGTGCCCGAGCATCTCCTGCACGTGCCGCAGGTCGACGCCTCCCGAGACGAGGTGCGTGGCGAAGCTGTGTCGCAGCGTGTGGGGGCCGATGTCGGCCGGGACGCCCGCCGCCTCGGCATGCAGGCGCACGATCTCCCAGATCCGCATCCGCGACAGCCGGTTGCCGCGCGACGACAGGAGGACCCATCCCGGGTCGCCTCCCGCGCGTGCCGCGGCGTCCCGGCGCGGGCCGTCGATCCAGGCTTGCACCGCCGCGATCGCCCGAACGCCCAGGGGCACGACCCGTTCCTTGCCCCCCTTTCCCCTGCAGGTGCAGAAACTCTCGGCGAGCCGCAGGTCGGGCAGCCGCAGCGACGAGACCTCCGACGCACGACAGCCGGTGGCGTAGAGAAGCTCCAGCAAGGCCGAGTCCCGGCGACCGACGAGCGTCGTGCGGTCGGGGTTCCTGAGCAGCCGATCCACCTGCTCCGGCGACAGCGTGCCGGGGATGTGATCATCTCGACGGGCGGCCGTGATCCGCTCCGCCGGGCTTTCCGCGACCACGCCCTCGACCTGCAGGAACGCGTAGAACGTCCGGAGCGTCGCCGCCTGCCGGGCGATGCTGGCCCGCGCGAGCCCCTTCTTCGCGAGCGACGAGAAGTAGTCGCCGAGGTCGCGGACATCGAGACGATCGGCCCGGCGACCGCCGAGCCACTCCGAGAAGTGGGCGAGGTCGCGCCGGTAGGCGGCCTGGGTGTTGGCGGACAATCCGCGCTCGTTGCGGATCGATTCCAGGAACCGGGCGACGAGGACGGCCGTGGACTGCGGCCCCACGGCCGCCACCGGAACGTCCTCGAAGAGGATCCGTCGCGTGCGTGGTCGGCGTTCCATGGGTCGGGAAATCCATCTTCGTGGGAACCGGTGTCGCTCCCCGCCGGCCCTGCACGACGCGGCCATCAGGCCCGCCCGGGCTGAAGACTAGGCGTCGTAGCCCAGGTTGGGCGCCAGCCAGCGCTCGACCTCGCCCACCGCCATGCCTTTCCTCGCCGCGTAGGCCTCCACCTGCTCCCGGGTGATCCGGTCCACCGCGAAGTATCGGCTCTCCGGGTGGCCGAAGTAGAGCCCGCTCACGCTCGCGGCCGGCAGCATCGCGCAACTCTCCGTAAGCGTCATTCCCGCGCGGTTCTCCGCATCCAGCAGGGCGAACAGCGATCGTTTCTCGGTGTGATCGGGGCAGGCGGGATATCCCGGGGCCGGGCGGATGCCCCGGTACTTCTCCTCGATCAGGTCTTCGGTGGACAGGGTTTCCCGCCGGCCATAGCCCCACTCCCGACGCGCCCTGGCATGCAGCCATTCGGCGCAGGCCTCCGCCAGCCGGTCGGCGACGGCCTTGGCCATGATCGACGAGTAGTCGTCGTGGTCGCGGTCGTACCGGCGGCAGAGTTCCTCGCAGCCGTGGCCGGCCGTGCAGGCGAACACGCCGAGGTAGTCCGCGCGGCCGCTCTCGACGGGGGCGACGAAGTCGGCGAGCGCGTGGAACACGTCCTGCCCCTGGCGCTCCCACTGTTGCCGGAGCGTGTGCACCCGGCCGATCTCGGCCGTGCGGGCGTCGTCCGCATACAGGATGATGTCGTCGCCGGTCGAATTCGCCGCGAAGAAACCGTATGCGGCCTTCGACACCAGGGCGTCCGAGTCCACGATCTCGTCGAGCATCCGCAGCGCGTCGCCGTGGAGTTTCCTGGCCTCCGTTCCCACCACGGGGTCGTCGAAGATCGCGGGGTGCTTGCCCTTCAATTCCCAGGAGAGGAAAAACGGCGACCAGTCGATGTACGGGATCAATTCGCCGAGCGGGATCTTCTCGAGCGTGCGGACGCCGAGGAACTCCGGCACGTCGATCGTCGTCGTGGCCCAGTCGGTGGTCCAGCGCCTGCCACAGGCCGCGGCGTACGGGATCAGCTTCGTCTCCTGCCGTCGCCTGAAGTTCTCCACGTCGCGGGCCTGGGCATCCCGGGTGGCCCGCACGAACTCCTCGCGGGCCGT
>RFUD01000127.1 GCA_009923125.1 Planctomycetia bacterium | reverse complement strand
CCTGACCGCCCCGGAGACCCCACGCCATGATCTGGTCCACGCTCACCTCCCGCCGCGGCCCCGGCGGCCCAGCGCACCACGGCCGCGAGGCACGGGCCCTGCGAACGAGCGGCCTGGCGACGAGGCGGCTGCACCTCGGCTGCGGGATCGCCAACCTCGGGCACGGGGCGAAGGTGCTGCCCGGCTGGACCAACGTGGACATCGAGGGCGACGGCGTGCAGACGTTCGCCTGGGATCTCACCGATCCCTTCCCGCTGCCCGCCGGCTCGATCGACTTCATCTACTCGGAGCACTTCATCGAGCACCTGTCGCTCGCCGACGGCGCCGCCCTCCTGACCGAGTGCCGGCGCGTGCTCGCGCCCGGTGGCGTCGTGCGGCTGAGCACGCCCGACCTGCGGATGCTCGTCGAGCAGTACCTCGCCGGGGAGGTCCGTGAGTGGCGCGACATGGGCTGGGAGCCCGCCACGCCCTGCGATCTCGTCAACGAGGGGCTGCGCAACTGGGGCCACTGCTACGTGTACGACGGGCCGAAGCTGCTGGCCGTGCTCCGGGCCGCCGGATTCAGCGCGGTCGCCCGCTGCCGCTGGGGACAGTCGGCCCACGCCGCCCTCGTCGGCCTCGAGACCCGGCCGGACCACGGCGACTGCATCGTCGAAGGGCAGGCCTGATCCCCGCATGAGCTTCTACTCGCCGGATGAGCTCGCGACGCTGGGCCTCCGCTCCTGCGGCGAGCATGTGCTCATCTCCCGGAAGGCGTCGCTGTACAACGCCGGCGCGATCGAGATCGGCAGCCACGTGCGGATCGACGACTTCTGCGTGCTCTCGGCCGGGGCCGGTGGCATCGCGATCGGCAGCTTCGTGCACGTGGCCGTGTACGTGAGCCTGATCGGGGCGGGACGCATGTCGCTCGGCGACTATTCGTGCCTGTCGGGCCGCGTGGCGGTCTATTCGAGCAACGACGACTACAGCGGCCGGCACCTGACCAATCCGATGGTCCCCGACGGCTATCGGGGCGTCACCTCCGCCGACGTGGTCGTGGGCCGGCACGCGCTCGTGGGGGCCGGCTCCGTCGTGCTGCCGGGCGTCACCATCGGCGAGGGCGCGTCGGTCGGCGCGATGTCGTTCGTCCGCGACGACTGCGAGCCGTTCGGCATCTATGCCGGCGTGCCGGCGCGGCGGATCAAGGCCCGGGACCGCCGGCTGCTGGAGCTCGAATCGCTCCACCGCGCCGACCTCGACCGCGAGGGCTCCCCCTGATGGCCGCCCCCCTCGTGTCGGTGTGCATGGCGTCGTACAACCACGCGCCGTTCATCCGCGCGGCGGTGGAGAGCGTGCTGGCCCAGACGGTCACCGACTGGGAGCTCGTGATCACCGACGACGGCTCGCGCGACGGCACCATCGCCGCCCTCGACGGCATCGGCGACGACCGCGTGAAGGTGGAGGCCTTCCCCGAGAACCGCTCCGCCTGCGTCGCGCTCAACCACTGCGTTCGCCGGGCCCGCGGCCGGTTCATCGCCGTGCTCAATTCCGACGACGCCTGGATGCCGGAGAAACTCGCCCGCCAGCTCGCCGTGATGGAGGCAGAGCCGGCGACGGCCGCGGTGTTCACGACGGCGGCGATCATCGACGAGCGCGGCGCCGGGCTGCCCGCCGACCACCCGCTCGCCCAGACCTTCAACCAGCCCGACCGCGACCGGGCCGACTGGCTGCGACGGCTCCTGCTGCAGGGCAACTGCCTCTGCCACCCGAGCGTGCTCGTGCGGGCCGACGTCTACCGGGAGGTGGGGCTGTACGACGAGTGCATGGCGCAGCTGCCCGATCTCGACATGTGGATCCGGATCTGCCTGCGGCACGACATTCGGGTGATCCAGGAGCCGCTCACACTCTTTCGCCTGCTCGATCGCGAGCGGAACGCCAGCGGAAACCGCCCCGAGGTGCGCGTGCGTTGTGCGCTGGAAAACATGCTCATCGCGGTGAAGGCGTTTCGCGATCGGCCGGCGGAGCTGGCGGCCGTGCTGCGGACGGGGCCGGCGCGGGCTGCCGGCACGGAGAGCTCCCCTGGCGGGGCTCTCGCCGACCTGCTCGACGGGGCCGGGGTCGCGCCGCTGCCGGTGGGCATGGAAGCCGGTCAGCTGCTGTGGATGTACGAGCAGCTGGCGGGGACGGGCGACTGGCGGGCGTGCAAGCAGTTCATCGCGCGGACGGGCGAACGCGATGCCTTCGGCGTGCGCCAGCGTGAGACGCTCGAGGCCCAGACTGCGGCATCCCCCCGGAAACCCCGGTGGTGGCAGCGTCTCACGCGGCGGCGGCGTTGAACCGCGACAGCACCGCGTCGTAGAGCACCTGATCCCGGCGCAGATGCGGCTCGACGATCGGGATCAGCTCGGCCAGCTCGTTGCCCGCCGGCCGCAGCACGTTTTCCCGCCGGATGAACCGCGCGATGCGGGTGCCGAAGCGGTGGTCGAACAGGTGGCACGACTCCTCGAACCGCTCCGTCAGCCCGACGAAATCGAGCGTCTCGAGCCGCTCCAGCGCCCGCGCCAGCATCCGGTCGTCAGCCGCCGGAATGTCGTAGGCATCGCAGATGCCTTCGGCGCCGAGGCTGCGGGTCTGGAAGTCGGCGATGTTGAAGGCGATGAAGTCGGGGTCGGCCGCCAGCTTGCCGACGGGGGTGTCGAGGATGCCGCTCAGATGATTGAGCATCGACAGGGACCGTTGGACGGGATCGCGCAGGAACGTGGCCGTGCGGTAGGGCACAGGCAACAGGTCGGCCACGGCGGCGGTGACGTGGCCCGCGAGCACGTTGTGCGGGGGCAGCGAGGCGAAGTCCTGGACCAGGTCCCGCCCCGGCCGATACCAGCCGTTGGCCAGTCGCTCGAGGTGGAAGTCGCCCGGGTAGACCATCCGGCAGCCGTATTCGTCCTGCAGCATCCTGCGGAGCGACGTGCCTGCGGTCTTCGGAATGTGCAGCAGCAGGATCCGGTCGGGCCGCCGCCACGCCTGGAAACGGTCGAAGGGCACGCCACGATTCCGCCACAGCTCGCGGGCCAGGACCGACAGTCGGGACATGATGCCTTGATCGTGGATCGTGCGAAACGGTGGGCGACTCGACGCCAGCCCAGAAAATAACCGTTGTGCCGCCACAGGCCAACATGGTATTTCCCGCGCACCCGGCCTTCGGAACGAATCCGGAGGCTCCGCGCGCGGGTGGAACATGAAAATCGGCAGGCAGATCGGCGAACTGGTGCAGAGCACGCCCGGCATGCGGTGGCTGGTGGGTACCCTTCGGGCCACCCTGCGGGAGCGGCGCGCGGTGCGGCGGGTTGCGGATGGCTCGTATGCCGACTGGGTGCGGCGGCACGACACGCCGCCGGCCGCGGCGATCCGCCGGCATCGGGCGGAGTCGGCGGCGTTTCCGCGGCAGCCCACGATCTCCGTGATCATGCCGGTGTTCAATCCACGGCCCTCGATCCTCGACGCGGCCATCCGTTCGGTCCGGCAGCAGTCGTATCCGCACTGGGAACTCTGCATCGCCGACGACGCCTCGACCGATCCGGGCGTCCGCGACACGCTCGCGCGGCACGTGGCCGCCGATCAGCGCATCAAGCTGCATCTGCGCGATGCGTGCGGCAACATCTCGGCGGCGTCGAACACGGCCCTGGGCCTCGCCACCGGCGACTACGTGGCCCTCTTCGACCACGACGACCTGCTGCCGCCGCTGGCGCTCCACT
The DNA here is from genome assembly GCA_009923125.1 of Planctomycetia bacterium. GTDB lineage: Bacteria > Planctomycetota > Planctomycetia > Pirellulales > UBA1268 > RGVT01. Next base: position 3,198 of record RFUD01000127.1, on the reverse strand, counting down.
GGGTGGTCGACGCGATCAATCGTCATCCCGAGGCCCGCCTGCTGTTCTCCGACGAGGACAAGGTGGACGGCCGCGGCCGGCGGTTCGACCCGCACTTCAAGAGCGACTTCAACCACCTGCTCCTGCTCGCCCAAAACATGGTCTCGCACCTCGGTGTGTACCGGCGCGACCTGGTCACCACGCTGGGCGGCTTCCGGGAAGGATTCGAGGGCGCGCAGGACCACGATCTCGCCCTGCGGTGCGTGGCGGCGCTGTCGCGCGAAGAGATCGTGCACATCCCCCGGATCCTGTACCACTGGCGGGCGATCCGCGGCAGCACGGCCCTCGTGCCGGAGTCCAAGCCCGCCACGGTGGACGCCGCGCGGCGGGCCGTCGCCGAGCACCTGCGGTCGATCGACGCGGGCGCCACGGTCGAGCCGGCCCCCGAATCGCCAACGCACCTCCGCGTCCGGTTCTCGCTCCCCGCGCCGGCCCCGCTGGTGTCGATCGTCATCTGCACCCGCGACCACGAGCAGCTCCTGCGCACCGCCGTGGGCTCGATCCGCAGCCGCACCGACTACCCGCGGTACGAAATCGTGGTGCTCGACAACGGCAGCCGCGACGCCGGGACGCTCGCCTATCTCGACTCACTGCGGGGGCAGCCGGGGATCACGGTGCTGCGCGACGACTCGCCGTTCAACTACTCGCGGCTCAACAACACCGCCGTCCGGCAGTCCCTGGGCGAGGTGGTCTGCCTGCTCAACGACGACATCGAGGTGCTCTCGCCCGGGTGGCTCCGGGAGCTGGTCTCCCTCGCCATCCGTCCCGAGACGGGGGCGGTGGGAGCGAGGCTGTGGTATCCCGACGGCACGCTCCAGCACGGCGGCGTGATCATCGGCATCGGCGGCGTGGCCGGCCACGCCCATCCCCGCATCGAGCGCGGGCAGCCGGGCTACTTCAGCCGCGCCGTGCTGCAGCAGGAGCTGTCGGCCGTAACCGGGGCCTGCCTCGCGGTGCGCCGCGCCGTCTACGACGAGGTGGGCGGGCTCGACGAACAGATCGCCGTCGCCTTCAACGACGTGGACCTGTGCCTGCGGATCCGGGCGGCCGGCTACCGCAACGCCTGGACGCCGTTCGCCGAGCTGATCCACCACGAGTCGGCCTCGCGCGGCTACGAAGACACGCCGGAGAAACTGGCCCGCTTCCAGCGGGAAGTGCGGTTCATGCAGGACCGGTGGGGCGCGGTGCTCGACGGCGATCCCTGCTACAACCCGAACCTGTCGATGCGGGCGGGCGACTTCACGCTCGTCGCGCCGCGGGAACGATCGGCACTCCGGAGGGCCGCCTGATGGGCGTCAGAAGCATGTTCCGCCGCGCGGCGAAGCCCCGGGATCGCAACGAGATCCTGCTCCAGGGGATCGACCGGCGGTCGCTGGGCCTCGAAATCGGACCCAGCCACCGGCCGACGGCCGCGAAGCGCGACGGCTTCAACGTTCGGATCCTCGACCATCTCGACGCCGCCGGCCTGCGGGCCAAGTACGCCGACCACGGGCTCGACCTCGACGCCATCGAGGAGGTGGACTACGTGTGGCGCGGCGAGTCGCTGGAGGACCTTGTCGGCGGCACGCGGTTCGCGTGGATCATCGCCAGCCACGTCATCGAGCACGTGCCCGACTTCGTGGGCTTCCTGCGGTCGTGCGAGCGGATCCTCGCGCCCGGCGGCGTGCTCTCGCTGGCCGTGCCCGACAAGCGGTACTGCTTCGACTGCGAGCGGGAGAACTCGTCGCTCGCCCGCGTGGTGGACGTCGCCCTCGCGCGGCCCACGAACCACTCCCCCGGGATCGCCGCCGAGTATTTCCTCAAGGTGCGGCGCAAGGGCGGGCAGATCTCGTGGCACGCCGGCCATGCGGGGGCGCTGGAGCCGATCCACGGGCTCGACGACGCATTGGCCGCGATGGAGCGGGTGCGCGAGGGGCACTACTACGACCTGCACGAATGGGTCTTCACGTGCGACTCCTTCCGGCAGTTGATCCGCGACCTCGGCGATCTCAAGCTCATCGGCCTGCAGGAAAAACTCTTCGCGCCCACGCGGGGCTGCGAGTTTTTCGTGACGCTGGAGCGCCGCCCTGCCGCCGCCCAGGCGGCCGCCTAGCCGTCCGCCCCGGAACCCACCGCCCATCCCGAGGAGGTTCGCATCCCATGCCGCATGTTTTCGCCCGGTTGAAGAGGCGGGCCCGGTCGGCCATGACAGCGACCGACCCGGGCATCCTCGACGCCTACTGCATGCTCCCCCCGGGGCCGCAGCAGGTGCTCGATCTGTTCCGCGGCGAGTGGTCGTCGGCCATGCCCGCGGGCAGCGGCCTGCAGACGCTGCCGGGCACCGCGGCGCTGTTCGAGGACGACCGCGTGACGTGGGCGATCGCCCAGGCGGGCGGCGTGCGGGGCCGGCGGATTCTCGAGATCGGGCCGCTCGAGGGAGGGCATTCCTGCATGCTCGAGCGGGCCGGCGCGGCCGAGGTGCTGGCCGTCGAGGCCAACACCCGCTCCTATCTGAAGTGCCTGTGCGTCAAGGAGGTGTTCGGCCTGCGGGCGGTGCGGTTCGTGCTCGGCGACTGCATGGCATTCATGGAGCAGGATCGCGGCGGCTGGGACATGGTGTTCGCCAGCGGTGTCCTGTACCACATGCAGGACCCGATGGGCTTTCTCACGCACCTGCCGAAGTTGGCGCCGCGGGGGATCTCCGAGATGTAGGCACTGAGCCCCTTTCGGGCTGACTCAGTGAACCTGTATCCGGCCCGTTTCGCAAGACGCTCAAGGGCTTCCAAGAGGGCCGGACCGCTCATGTCGGGGAAGACCACGGCCGGACGGAACCGGCTCTGCAAGCCAGGATTCGATTCCATGAACCTGCCCATTTCCATGGGATAGCCCGCAACAACGATGACCAATCTGTCACGCATGTTCTCGGCTGCGAGCACAAGTTCAGCTATTGCTTCGTAACCATAATCCGATGCATTGCCGACACCTAGTGGAACTAACGAGTAAGCCTCATCGATGAAGAGCACTCCTCCCTCTGCTCGGCGAATCACGTCACGCGTCTTCACGGCGGTCGCACCCTTGAACTCGCTGACCAAGTCAGACCGCCCTACTTCAACAAAAGCAGAACCTGGGAGTACGCCAATTTGGTTCAGTATTCGTCCATAGAGCCTGGCCACCGTGGTT
>RFUD01000126.1 GCA_009923125.1 Planctomycetia bacterium | reverse complement strand
GCTCCCAGCCGAGCTGCTTCCTTGCCTTGCCGGCGTCCCCGATGAGCAGATCCACCTCCGCGGGACGAACTCGTGCGGCGCATGCTCGCCCGGAAGCGGGCCGACGACAACCCGGAGATCTTCGCCAAGCGGATCGCGAGTTTCGAGGTACAGACCGCCCCCTTGCTCGCCTACTATGAGCGGCAGGGCAAGCTGGCCAGCATCGACGGCCTGGGAACGGCCGACGAGATCTTCGCGCGGGTGCGAGCGGCGCTCGCCCGCTTCGCGCGTCACCAGCCGCTGTGGCAGCGTCGCGAACCGTCCGGACCCGATGTATGATCGGAAACAGTCTTCGTCGTCCCGCAGGAACGTGAGCCGGTGGTGAACCTACGTAGTGCGCGTGAGATCGCCGCGATGCGGCGTGCCGGTCTGGTGGTCTGGGGCGCGCATCAACTGGTGAAGGATCTCGTTCGTCCCGGCGTCACGACGGCGGATATCGACGGCGCGGTCGAGGCGTTCTTCACCACCCGCGGCGCCGTCCCCCTGTTCAAGGGCGTGCCCGGCAAGGTGCCCTTTCCCGCCGTCTGCTGCACCTCGGTGAACGACGAGGTGGTCCATGGCATTCCCGGGCCGCGGGTGCTCCTCGCGGGTGACGTGGTGAGCGTTGACACCGGCTGCAGCGTGGACGGCTGGTGCGGTGACTCGGCGGTGACGTACGCGGTCGGGCCGATCGCCCCGGAGACGCAACGCCTGCTCGATTGCACGTCGGGCGTGCTCAATGGCGAAATACGTGCGCGACCACGGGTTCTCGGTGGTGGAAAACTTCGTCGGCCACGGCATCGGCAGGAAGATGCACGAAGATCCCCAGGTGCCGAATTTCTGCACGCCCGCATTCCGGCGAAACCATGATTTCGAGCTGGAGCCGGGCCTGGTGATCGCCGTCGAGCCGATGGTGAACATGGGCACGAAGAAGGTCAGGACCCTGCCCGACCACTGGACGCAGTCCACCGTGGATGGGCGACCGAGCGCCCATTTCGAGCACACGGTCGCCATCACGGATACCGGCCCGGTGGTGCTCACGGCCGCGCCGGCGGCGGGGGAAACCGTGGGGACGGCGGCCTGATTTGGGGCCCACCCGACGCGGGCAGCGGGCAAATCCGCGGTCAAATCATCACCCCCTTGGAACGGCCCCCACGCCTTCCTATACTCCGAGGCTCCCCGTTTCCCCCTGTTCCTCTTGAAGGCGTGGTCGGCAGTCACCACGGGCTCGCGTATGAAGGTTCGCGCCAGCGTCCGTCGCATGTGTGACAAGTGCAAGATCGTGCGCCGCCGCGGCGTGGTGTTCGTCGTGTGCGCCGACCCGCGTCACAAGCAGCGGCAGGGGTGACGAGCGGACGAACAGGCGGTTGGCATCGGACCAGTGGCCATCGACCCCGGCATGTCGGGTTCGGGCCCCTCGGATCGGATGTGGCCGTCGCCTCGATGCACCCCTGAACCCCCGGCGATTTCATTCCATGCCCCGACTCCTCGGCGTCGATATCCCTTCGGAAAAGAAGACCATCTACTCGCTGCAGTACCTGTATGGCGTCGGTCCGCGGGTCGCCCGGGAACTGTGCCACAAGGCCGGCGTCGATCCCGAGGGGGTGGCCCGGAACCTGCACGAGGACGAGCTCGCCCGCCTGGCGACGCTGCTCGACAAGGACTACACCGTCGAGGGGCAGCTGCGGCGGCAGGTCGCGCAGAACATCTCCCGGCTCAAGGATATCGGCAGTTACCGGGGGCTGCGGCATCGCCGCGGCCTGCCGGTGCGTGGTCAGCGGACCCGCACGAATGCCCGCACCCGCAAGGGGCCGAAGAAGACGGTCGCGGGCAAGAAGGGCGTCAAGGATCTCAAGTAACCGCCCGCAGGGAGCGGACCCCACACGAGCACGAACATGTCAACCAAGCCAGCGAAGACCAAGAAAAAGAGCGTGACGGCCGGCATCGCCTACATCACGGCGAGCTTCAACAACACCACCGTCACGATCACCGACACCAAGGGCGACACGCTCTGCTGGGCCAGCGGCGGCACGTGCGGCTTCAAGGGGAGCCGCAAGGGCACGCCGTTCGCCGGGCAGTGCGCCGCACAGCAGGCGGCCGAGAAGGCGGCCAAGTTCGGTGTCAAGGAGCTCGAGGTGCGGGTGCGCGGCCCGGGGAGCGGTCGCGAGAGCGCGATCACGGCGCTCCAGGCGGCCGGCATGAACGTCAAGAGTATCGAGGACATCACGCCGCTGCCGCACAACGGCTGCCGCCCGCCGAAGAAGCGGCGGGTCTAGTCGGGGCGTGGCCGGGGCTCCGGGCGGGCCGCGGTCGATTCACCCGCGAAGCGGATCACTGTTCGGGAAAAACGGGACGAAGAACACGAGGGAATCAGCAGGGAATCATGGGACGCATCACCGGACCGGTCTGCCGGCTCTGTCGTCGTGACGGGCTCAAGTTGTTCTTGAAGGGGAGTCGTTGCGACACCCCGAAGTGCGCGCTCGAGCGCCGGGCGTCGCCTCCGGGCATGGTCCAGAAGCGCCGCAGCAAGCCGACCGACTACGGTCTGCGGCTGCGCGAGAAGCAGAAGGTCAAGCACTATTACGGTGTGCTCGAGCGGCAGTTTCGCACCTACTTCTCCAGGGCCGAGCGGGGCAAGGGCAACACCGGCGAGACGCTCATGCAGCTCCTCGAGCGGCGGCTCGACAATGTCGTCCACCGTCTCGGGTTCGCGTCGTCGAGGGCGGCGGCCCGGCAGGCGGTGATGCACGGTCACATCACCGTCAACGGCCGCCGGCTGGACGTGCCGAGCTACCTCGTCAAGGCGGGAGATCTGATTCGCGTGAAGAATCGGGCTCGCAGCCTGCAGTTGGTCCATGCGGCGCTCGCCGACGCCCGCCGCGACGTGCCGGATTTCCTGTCGCGGGTCGAGGGGGCGATTCCGGAGGGCCGGGTGGACCGCCTTCCCGCCGCGGACGACATCTCGATCCCGGTGCAGGCGAATCTGATCATCGAGTTGTGTTCGAAGTGACCGCGGCGACGCGGCTTCGGCTTGGCATCCACTGGACGACCTGAACGAAGGAGTTTTTCATGCACATCCGTTGGCGCGGCCTCGAGCTGCCGGGTTCGGTCACGGCCGATTCGAAGACGCTGTCTGGGACGTATGGGAAGTTCGTCGCGGAGCCGTTCGAGCGTGGCTTCGGCACGACCGTCGGCAACAGTCTGCGGCGCGTGCTCCTCTCGAGCCTCGAGGGCAGCGCGATCACGCAGATCAAGGTGAGCGGTGCGCTGCACGAGTTCACGACGATCAAGGGCGTGCTCGAGGACGTCACCGACATCGTGCTGGCGGTGAAGAGCCTGGTGGTCAAGAACCACAGCGGCTCGACCCGCGTGATCCGGGTGGAGAAGAGCACCAAGGGGCCGGTGACGGGCGCCGACATCCAGACCGACGAGGCGGTGGAGGTCGTGAACAAGGACCTGGTCATCGCCACGCTCACCGACGACGTCCCGTTCGAGCTCGAAATGGTGGTCGAGAACGGCCGCGGCTACGTGCCGGCCAGCGAGCACAGCCCGGAGGCCCAGGAAATCGGGATCATTCCGGTGGATGCCGTGTTCAGCCCCGTCACGCGCGTGCGGTACGAGGTCGAGGAGACGCGGGTCGGTCAGAAGACGAATTACGACAAGCTGACGATGGAGATCTGGACCGACGGCACGGTGACGCCCGAGATGGCGCTCGTCGAGGCGGCGAAGATCCTCCGCAAGCACCTCAACCCGTTCGTCGGGTACGCCAAGCCCGGTCCGGCGGTCAATCTTCCGGCCCGCGCGAATGTGCTGTCGATCGAGGCGCCCCTCGAGAGTCGTCTCGGGATGCTGGTGTCGGATCTGAAGCTCTCCCTGCGGGCGAACAACTGCCTCCACGAGGAGGGCATTCAGTCGCTTCGCGATCTGGTGTCGCGTTCCCGGGAGGAGCTGCTCGAAGTTCGGAACTTCGGGGAGACGACCCTCCAGGAGATCGAGGACAAGCTCGGCGAGCTCGGGCTGAGGCTCGGCATGCCGGTGCCTTCGTCCGCGGACGCCTGAGCGGCCCGGGTCGTTCCTCAATCGTTTTCGTCTCGCATCAAACGTCAGGATCCAAACCATGCGTCATCGTCGCAAAGGCCGTGTCCTCGGTCGCAGCCCGTCCCACCAGCGGGCGCTCCTCCGCAATCTGGCTTCGGCCCTGATGCTCACGGAGCGGGAAGTGGACGTCGATGAGGTCGGTGCGCCGGCGAATCCGGGCCGCATCGTCACCACGGTCGCCAAGGCGAAGGAAGTGCGGCCGCTCGTCGAGCGCTGCATCACGATCGCGAAGCGCGGCCTCGTGGCGGCCGAACGGGCCAAGGAGTTCGGCACGACCGCTGCCCGTGATTCCGCCGAGTGGAAGAAGTGGCGGCAGGGTGAGCAGTGGCGGAAGTGGGCGGCGGCGGTGGCTCCCGCAGTCACGGCTCGGCGGCGGGTGGTGACGCTGCTGGGCGACAAGCAGGCCGCCCGCGTGGTGTTCGAGAAGATCGCCCCCCGGTTCGTGGACCGGCCGGGCGGCTACACGCGGATCCTCAAGCTCGCCACGCCCCGGCTCGGCGACGCCGGCCCCCGGGCGATCCTGGAGTTCGTGGGGAACGACGTCGCTGCCGGCCGGGCGCCCGCCCCCAAGGTGGAGGCCGGACGCCCCCCGCGGACGGCCAAGGCCGGCGGCTGACAGGCCCTCCCTGGCAGCGGCACCGGACCCCGATTTCCCGCCGCGGAATAGGTAAGCCGTCCTGCGTCGAATAGAATTGCCGAAGAAGATTCGGCAGGGCGTTCTTCCGGTGCGAGGGACTGGAGCATGGTCGGGAGCGTTACGATTCGGCGTCTGGCCCGCGTGGCGGCCGCGGCGGTGGTGGTCGTGGCTTGGGCCGCGCCGGGGTCGGCCGCCGACGACGAGAACTTCGGCATCCCGCAGGTGAGGTTCATCAACGAGCAGGTGGCGGCCGGCTGGGCCGACGCCGGACTCGAGCCCTCCCCCGCGGCAACCGATGGTGAATGGTGCCGCCGCGTCCATCTCGACGTGATCGGCCGCATCCCCACCAGCGAAGAGCTGCGGGTGTTCCTGGCCGACTCGTCGCCGACGAAAAAGGCGGAACTGGTCGGCCGGTTGCTCGGCGACGACTACGTGGACGAGTACGCCCGCAGTTGGACCGACATTTGGACGACGGTCCTGATCGGCCGCGACGTCGAAAACGACCTGGTCAGTCGCCCCGGGATGCGGCAGTGGTTGCGGCGGGCCTTTTCCAAGAACATCCCCTACGACCGTTTCATGGAGGAGCTCGTCACGGCCACGGGCGTGAACACCAACAAGGAGGGTGTCGAGAACTTCAACGGCGCCACCAACTTCCTCACCGGCAAGATGGAGGAGGGGGGCGTGCAGGCGACCGCCAAGACCGCCCAGATCTTCCTCGGCGTGCAGGTGCAGTGCACGCAGTGCCACAACCACCCGTTCAACAAGGGAAAGCAGAACCAGTTCTGGGAGATGAACGCATTTTTCCGGCAGGCCCGGGCGCTGCGCCGGTTCGAACAGACGATGGACGTGCAGGCGATCGAGTTGGTGGACGAGGACTTCGCCGGCGAAGGGGGCGATCCCCAGGCGGCCGAGATCTACTACGAGCTTCGCAATGGCCTGAAGAAGGTCGCCTATCCGGTGTTCATCGACGGCACGGAAATCTCCCAGAGTGGCTACCTTCCCGGCGTGATGGACGACGGCGAGAAGTACGGGGCGAATCGGCGCCGGGAGCTGGCGCAGCTCATCAAGGCGAGTCCGCTGATGCCGAAGGCGATCGTCAACCGCATCTGGTCGCACTTCCTGGGGTATGGGTTCACCAAGCCCGTGGACGACCTCGGCGAGCACAATCCCCCGTCCCATCCGGAGCTGCTCGACGGTTTGGCGGCCCGCTTCCGGGAGCAGAGCTTCGATCTCAAGGAACTCATCCGCTGGATCGTGCTCTCGAAGCCGTACAGCCTTTCCAGCCGGGTTGCGAAGGGCAACGCCAAGGACGACCCCAGCCTCGGCGAGAAGCCGAAGTTCTCGCGGTTCTACCTGCGGCAGATTCGGGCGGAGGAGCTCTACGAGTCGCTGCTCACGGCCACCGAGGCCGATCAGAGCAGGGCCGGCGAGGCGGCGGCAAAGAAGAAGGACGAGTGGATGAAGCAGTTCATCATCGCCTTCGGCACCGACGAGGGGGACGACGCCACGACCTTCAACGGGTCGATCACCCAGGTGCTGATGATGTTCAACGGCGACCTGGTGAAGGTGGCCACGAGCTCGGGCAAGGGCGGTTTCCTCGACCGGGTCGCCGCGGGCGGGGAGAAGAATGCGGGCAAGATCGACGCCCTGTACCTTGCCGCCCTCTCCCGCAAGCCGTCGGCGAAGGAGGTCGCGGCCGCCAACAAGCTGATGCAGGACCGCAAGGGAGACGCGGTCGCGGCCCTCCAGGACGTCTGGTGGGCGATCCTCAATTCCAACGAATTCATCATCAACCATTGACTTGACGCCGGCACGGCCATTCCCGGCCCGTGCCGGCTTGCTCCACGCGGCCGCCCTCCCGGTGGCCTGATACCACGAAGGAAAACACCGATGTTCACGACACCCTCCGACATGACCCGCCGGCACTTCATGAGCCACCTGGCGGGGGCGGCGGCCCTCGCCGCGCCGGCCACGGCCTTCACCAACTCGATCCTCGCCAACGCCACCGACCTCAAGAAACGGCACAAGTCCGCGATCCTGCTGTGGATGGGGGGCGGACCGAGCACCATGGACATCTGGGACCTCAAGCCGGGCGCGGCGACGGGCGGCCCGTTCAAGCAGATCTCGACCTCGGCCGACGGCGTCGCCATCTGCGAGCACATGCCGCTGATGGCCAAGCAGATGCATCACATGGCGATCGTACGGTC
>RFUD01000125.1 GCA_009923125.1 Planctomycetia bacterium | reverse complement strand
GGCCTGCCGGGCCGCGAACGTCTGGAGCAGCGTGTTCACGGCGATCGCGGCGAGCACCAAGAGCGTGGCGACGAACGCGATTCTCGAACGCAGCGACATGGAGCGATCCTCGGTTGACGGGCTGTCCCGCAACCTTAGTGCGCCGCCCGGGCCCATGCCACAACCGGCGGATCACCGATCTTCGGGGCCGGACGATCGTCACGACCACGCCAACCGTCGCGACCGACGGCCCGGGGCGGTGTGGCCGATCCTTCGACGCCGGCCGCCACCGGCGGCCGCCATCGCTGCGCCAGGCCGCAGCCCCCGATCGGGGCCGCCATGAACAGGGGCGCGAACAGCCAGGGCAGCCACACGGGCCCCGCGCTCTGTCGCCTGCCGGTTCGACGAGTGTGCTCCATGCCCGGGCAATACCGGCCCGTCGCCGCTGGATCAATGCCAGCCCCGATCGGCCAGCCCTGATCGGGCACTGGCCGAGGCGGGAATCGAACCCGCACGGAGATCGCTCTCCTCGGGATTTTAAGTCCCGTGCGTCTGCCAGTTTCGCCACTCGGCCCGAGTTGCCGCGATGATACCGTGCCGGGCGAAGGCGCGGCGCACGGAGGGACGGAGATCCACCTCGATCCACCCGACAGGCCTGGAGGCCTGTCGCGACGAGCCCGCAAACCGGCCGCGGACGCCGGTGATCATCTCCTTCCCTCACGCGGACCGATCCCGGCCGGGTACACTCGACCCTCCCTGGAGGTGCTCTCGTGATCATGTTCGCCGCTGCGGCCACTGCCTCGGTCGGGGGCATCGACGGATTTCTCGGCACGCGGGCGTCGGTGGGCATGGACGTCGTGCTCGTGGGGCTGTGGTTGCTCCTGCCGGTGCTGGCGTGGAGCGTCCTGCTCGTGCGGCGCGGAAATTACGCGGCGCACAAGACGCTCCAGCTCGTGATCGCCGGCGCGCTCCTGGCGGCGATCATCGTGTTCGAGATCGACGTCCGGCTGGTGAGCGACTGGAGGGCGCGGGCCAGGACGAGTCCCTGGTGGCCGGGGGGCGTGCTCGGGGCCCTCGGTGTGCACCTCGTGTTCTCGATCTCCACGGTGGGACTGCTCGGGTGGGTGCTGTGGGAGGCCCTGCGGCGGTTTCCCAGCCCCCCGGCGCCCGGAGCCCATGGCCCACGGCACCGGCGTTTCGCCCGACTGGCCGCGGTGGACCTCCTGCTCACCGCCGTGACCGGCACCATCTTCTACTGGCTCGCCTTCGTCGCCAGCTGAGTCCGGCCGGTCCCGGCGGACCCGAACCAGCGGCACATCGACAGCCCGCCAAAATAGAGCAGGCACAAGGGCAGGGCGAGAAACAGCAGGCTGTAGGGGTCGGCGGGCGTGAGGATCGCCGACACCACGAAGATCACGATCACGGCGATCCGCCACTGCGAGGCGTAGGTCTCGACGTCGATCACGCCGATCCGCTCGAGGAACAGCATCACGAGCGGCAGCTGGAACCCGAGGCCGAACCCGATCGGCAGGATGAGCACGAACGACAGCCATTCGCTGATCCGCGGATCGGGGTCGAGCCCCAGCCATTCGTTGAACTGCAGCAGGTAGTCGAGGACGAAGTCGAACACGAAGAAGAAGGCGAGCATCACGCCGGCCAGGAACAGGCCGATGCTGACCGGCAGGAACACCCGCACCCAACGCTTCTCGTGCGGATAGAGGCCGGCGGCGACGAACGTCCAGAGCTGGTAGAAGATCCACGGGCTGGCGAGCACGACGCCCACCAGCAACGCGGCCTTCACGTAGATGCCGAACGCCTCCTGCGCGGAAAGCGTGGTGATGCTCACCCGCGGATCCCTGGCGAGCGGCTGCCAGAGGAGCAGCGGCACGAGCGCGGCCGGGTCGAAGCCCGCCGCCGCGCCCGGCGCGGCATCCCGGCCCAACGCCCTGGCCAGCCGGTCGGCGTGCACCTCGCGGAGATCGAACGTCAGCCCGTGCTTCTCGACCGCGTCGACGACCTCCTGCCGCGCGTAGGGCAGGGGGGGCCCCCCTTCGGTGCGGGGCCGCCAGGCGTCGAACATCTCGATCGAGCGGCGGGTGTAATAGTTGCCGAGGGCTCGCCGCAGCGGTTCCTCGATCAACTTGACCACGGGCTGGGCGACGAAGAACCCGAGCAGCACGGCCACCGCGAGCCCGGCCGTCGCCCGGACGAGACACACCCGGAGTTCCTCCAGGTGCTCGCCGAACGTCATCGTCGAGCTCTGAAACAGGTCTTCGTCGTCGAGGCGGGCCATGGTGACCGGGGGCGGAAGAGGACGGGCGAAAACACCCGCCTCCGACTTATACTTCACGTCCCGTCCACGTGCCGAAAAATTCCTCTCCGCCGCCGAGACGCCCGTGCTCTGGATCGCCTGGAAGATGCTGATCGGCAACCGGGTGAAGTACCTCGGGATCGTGTTCGGGGTGGTGTTCGCGGCACTCCTGATCGCCCAGCAGTCGTCGATCTTCTGCGGGCTGATGCTGCTGACGATCAGCCAGATCCGCGACACGCAGGGGCCCGACATCTGGGTCATGGACAGGAACGTCCAGTACGTGGACGACATCAAGCCGCTGTCCGACACCGAACTCTTCCGCGTCAAGGGAGTGCCCGGTGTCGAGTGGGCGGTGCGGTTCTACAAGGGGGTCGTCCGCGCCCGGCTCGAAGAGGGCACCTACGAGCAGATGATCATCCTGGGCATCGACGACGACACGCTCGTCGGCGCCCCGGAGGGCGTGTTCATGGGCTCGATCGCCGACCTGCGGAAGCCCGACGCGGTGATCATCGACGAGGTCGGCTACAAGCGGATCTGGCCCGGGCAGCCGCTGCGGCTGGGCCGCGTGTTCGAGATGAACGACCGCCGGGCGGTGATCGTCGGGATCACGACGGCCAGCAAGACGTTCCAGAGCTTTCCGATCGTCTACACGCGGTACGGGCAGGCGGTGCAGTACGCCCCGCGCGAGCGGAAGGTGTTGTCGTTCATTCTCGCGGAGGCGGCGCCGGGGGTGCCCGCCGCCGAGGCCTGCCGGCGGATCGAGGAACGCACCGGGCTCCAGGCCCTGACGCAACGCCAGTTCGTCTCGAAGACGATCCGCCACTACCTCACCAAGACCGGCATCCCGATCAACTTCGGGATCACCGTCCTGCTGGGGTTTCTCGTCGGCACGGCGATCGCCGGCCAGACGTTCTACCTGTTCACGGTGGAGAACATCCGCCAGTTCGGCGCGCTCAAGGCGATGGGCACGAGCAACTGGATGATCCTCGTGATGGTGCTCTCCCAGGCGCTGCAGGTGGGCGTGGTGGGCTACGGCGTGGGGGTGGGGCTGGCGGCGCTGTTCGGCGTGTTCACGAAGGGCCTCGGACGACTGTCGTTCTACATGCCGTGGGAGGTGCTGGTGATGACGGCCGTGGCGGTGCTCGTGATCGTGCTCCTCGCCAGCCTGCTGTCGATCCGCAAGGTGCTGGTCGTCGATCCGGCGATCGTGTTCAGGGGATGACATGACGCCCGCCGCCCTCGACACCACCGCGCTCGCCGTGCACTGCCGCGGCGTGACGAAGGACTTCGGCACGGGCGACTCGCTCACGCGGGCCCTCCGGGGCGTCGATCTCGACGTGCCTTACGGCGAACTCCTGATGCTCGTGGGGCCGAGCGGCTGCGGCAAGACGACGCTCGTGTCGATCGTGGCGGGCACGCTCGAGCCGACGGAGGGCGTCGTCAACGTGCTGGGGCAGGACCTGGCGGCGATGTCGAACGGCCGCAAGGTGCGCTTCCGGCGCGACAACGTGGGCTTCGTGTTCCAGTCCTACAACCTGCTTCCCGCGCTGACGGCCGCCGAGAACGCGGCGGTGCCGCTGCTGATCGCGGGCTGGCGGCGGGCCGCGGCGGTCGAGGCCGCGAGCGAGGTGCTCGATCAGCTCGGGCTCGGCGGCCGGCTCGCGAACCTGCCGAGCGAGCTCTCGGGCGGCCAGCAGCAGCGCGTGGCGATCGCGCGGGCCCTCGTGCACCAGCCCCGGCTCCTGGTCTGCGACGAGCCCACCAGCGCGCTCGACGCGGAGAACGGGCGGATCACGATGGAGCTCATCCAGCGGATCGCCGTGCAGCCGGACCGGGCGGTGATCGTCGTCACCCACGACTCGCGGGTCTACGCGTTCGCCGACCGGATCGCGTCGATGGAGGACGGCCGGATCGAATCGGTCGCGACGGCCGGCGAGGTTGGCCGGCCGTCAAACCCCGCGTAGGATAGGCGGCATGGCAACAGCCCTGCCCGACGCGTCGTCCCCCGGCCGCCGGCGAATCGAACGCCCGCGGTCGATCGCCGACATCCTCACGCAGATCGCGCTCCCGCTCATCGCCCTCGCGCTGCTGGGCTTCGCGGGCTGGTTCGTGTGGAAAAACCGGGTGGTGATCCGCCAGCCGTCGCCGCCGGTCACACCCGCCACGAATCCGTACGCCGACGCCGTCGCCGCCGCGGGAATCGTGGAGGCCCAGACCGAGAACATCTCCGTGGGGTCCGCGACCCCGGGTGTGGTCGTGGAGGTGCTGGTGAAGGTGGACCAGGCGGTCGAGCCGGGAACGCCGCTGTTCCGCCTGGATGACCGTCAGTTGCAGGCCGATCTGTTGGTCAAACGGGCCGCCCTCGCCGAGGCGAAGAGCGACCTGATGCGACTCGAGGCCGAGCCCCGCAAGGAAAAGATTCCGGTCCTCGTCGCAGACGTGAACGAGGCGGAGGCCGTTGTGGTGCGCGAGGCCGACGCGTTGAAGCGGACCGAGGACACGTTCGCCCGCAAGGTCACGACGGAGCAGGACCTGGTCGCGCGGCGCGAGGCGCTCGCGGCCGCCCAGGCGGCCCTGCAGAAGAGACAGGCCGATCTCGCCCTGCTGAAGGCCGGCTCCTGGGAATATGACCTCGACGTCTCGCGGGCCGCCGTGGCGAAGGCCGAGGCGGAGGTCGGGCGGATCGAGAGCGACCTCGAACGGCTCGTCGTCCGGTCGCTCGTGGCCGGCAAGGTGCTCCAGGTCAACGTGCGGCCCGGCGAGTTCGTCGGGACGCCCCCGGGGCAGGCGCTCGTGGTGCTCGGCAACATCGATCGGCTCCACGTGCGGGTGGACATCGACGAGTTTGACATTCCGCGATTCCAGGCGGGCGCCGCCGCGTCCGCGGTGCCACGCGGGAGCCTCCAGGAGCGCTACCCGCTGACGTTCGTGCGGGTCGAGCCGTTCGTGGTGCCCAAGAAGTCGCTCACCGGCGACAACACCGAGCGGGTCGACACGCGGGTGCTCCAGGTGATCTACGAGTGCGATCCGGCGGGGCGCCCGCCGCTGTTCGTCGGCCAGCAACTCGAGGTGTTCATCGAGTCATCCGCGGGCGGTTGACTGCGGGAAGCCTCCGGCAGCTGGTTTTTCCTGGGAAAACGGGCCTTGCCTGAAGGGCGAGGGGCTGGGACAGTCCCCCCCTGCCATGCCCTCGATCGCCCCCAGAATCTGCGCTCCGCTCGACCGCGGGCCCCTCTCCTGGACCCGCCGGTTGCTCCTCGCGACGCTCATCGCGTCGGCGGCCTGGGGCATCCGCGCCGATCCGCAGCCCGAGACGCCCGCGAGCGTTGGCGCCCCCCGGGGCGCCGGCGGCATGTTCCTGCGCGCCACCGACGGCATGACGCTCTGGCGGCAGACGTTGGCCACGGTCACCCGTGACTGGCCGATCGTGCGGGCGATCGAGCCCGACTTTTCCTCCGTGCCGCCGCGGGAGGGCGTGATCGAGTCGGCCTGGGTCGAGCCGCCCGCGGCGCGGCCCGTGCCTGGCATGCACCCGCTCACGGCCCCGACGTGGCCGCCGCAGCGACAGCGGGTCGTGGTGCGAATCATGCCCACCGCCAGCGGCGCGTGGATCGACGCGGTGGTGGAAACCCAGTCGATCGCCGACCTCGCCGCGGACGGCGGCCCCGGTGCGATCACGCTCGCCGGCGGCTGGCAGACCGACGGCATGCCGGGCAGTCGGGAGAACATCACGACGATGCTGGCCGCCCGCATGGCGCCGACGAGCGATCCGGTGTATGCCCTGCCGCCGCTCGCGGGCCCCGGCGTCCTCTCGCCCCCGAACGAGCCTCCCTGGGCACACTCACGATTTCCACGGACTGCCCGCTTCGGCTTCAAGGTGCTCGAGGACTACCGCAATTTCTACGACTGCGAAAGTCTCGTCTGCCTCACCGCCGCGTTCGGCGCCGGCGCGCTGATGGCGAACACCGGATTCGACACCACGATGCAGGCCGCCTGGCAGCGGGGTGTCGAGCCGACCGACCTGGGCACGTTCTTCCGGGGCTGCAAGGACATCGGCGAGGGCCGCTACGCGCTCGGTGTGTTCGGGGCCGCCGCCCTGACCGGGCTCGCGCTGGAGGGCCGGCCGGGCGGTGACATCGTGGGCGAGTGGGGCTCGCGGTCGCTCCGCATGTTCATCGTCGGCGCACCGCCCGTGTACGTCCTGCAACTGGCGACCGGGGCCTCGCGGCCGATCGACCACAGTTCGGCGGGCAGCCAGTGGAAGCCCTTCACGGACGACAACGGCGTGAGCGGGCACGCGTTCGTGGGGGCGATCCCGTTTCTCGCCGCCGCCGACATGGTGGAGAGCCCGGTGGCCAAAGGCGCGCTGTACGTCTGCTCGACGTTCGTCGGGTTCTCACGGATGACGACCGACTCCCACTTCCCGTCGCAGGTGTTCCTCGGGTGGTATCTCGCCTGGGCGAGTTCCCGGGCGGTGAGCGACACGGAGATGCACTTCGCGGGCATGGAAGTGAGCGTCGTGCCGTTGCCGATGGCCGACCTCGGCGGACTGGCCGTCGAGGCCCGCTGGTAGCCTGCGCCACGCGGCGTCAGCGCGACGGCTGGGGCTGCCGGTCCGTGCGGACCGGCCCGCGGGTCACGGACCTCGCCCGCGGCGGCATCCAGCCACGACCGGCAG
>RFUD01000124.1 GCA_009923125.1 Planctomycetia bacterium | reverse complement strand
GCCGCTCATCGTGCTCTTCGCGGCGCTCTCGGTCTGGCACTTCGGCATGGGGCCCACCGGCGGCGACTGCCCGTCGGCGTGCCCCATGCCGAAGTGCCAGACCGAGAGCGCCGCGAAGAGCACGATGAGCGGCACGGGGGCCGCCATGAACACCGCGAACACGGCCACCATGCAGGCCAGATAGAGGGAGAACATGCGCACCGCCGAGCCACGGCCGATCCGCCGCGTGACGGCGAGGTCGGCCGCACCATGCGGCAGCCCGACGACCACGAGCGACACCAGCCACGGCAGCGGCCCGAGCCGCTCCGACCACCGCGGGCCGCCGAGCCAGCCCGCGACCGCCGCCGCCAGCATCACGCCGAGCGGCACGAGTCGAAAGCCGATCGTGCGGAAGGAAGCATCGCTCATCAACGGCATCACGCTCAGTCTCCCAACCCGGCCCTCGCGTTGGTTTGCGACACGCCTCGGAGTCCCCGGGCTTCCGCCCCGGGACTTCTTGTTTCCAAAAAGCCCGGAGCGGAAGCGACGGGATGTGACGTTGAGCAGACTGTGGAACAAGGCTGCCGCCGCAGGAAGCGGCGGATGCCGACCGGTCGAAAACCTCGGCTTTTCGACCGATCGGCCAAGTGGACAAAGGCCATGGATGGCTTTGTCCACGGACAGCTAGTACCTCGTCTTCGGCTCCGACGAGTGACCGTGGCTCATCGCCTGGATGCCGTGGTAGGCGACCAGCCCGAAGCCCACTTTGTTGATCACGTCGGCGACGTTGTAGAAGATCTCCCGCAGTTCACCGTAGCCCGAACGCGCCATCAGGAAGCCGATCGGGTAGATCGCCCAGCCGATGAGCACGAACAGCCGCATCGTTTCCAGCGACTTCGCGAGCGGCGCCGGGGCCTCTGCGATGGCCTGGCCGAGCGACATGTAGAGCACGCCCACGATCAGGGCCTCGCACACGCACGACACGAGGAAGAACGTCCACCAGCGCTCGGAGTTCACCGGCGACGTCTCGGCGATGAAGGCCGTGACGATCATCACGACGTCGAGCAGCACGAGCTGCACGAAGAACTTGGTGCCCCGCTCACCCATGCGGAGCAGCAGCGGAAATTTCACGAGCAACAGCGGCGTGGTGAACAGCCAGTCGATGTAGCGGAGCGCGGTCGGGAACTGGCCGCCCGACTCCTGGTAGACGTGGGTCATCTTGTAGTAGTGAAAGCAGGCGATCGCACAGACGAGGCCAGCCACGACCATCGTGCTGCGGTAGATCGGGTCGACGTTGTTGCGCAGCAGGAAGAAGTACAGCGCACCGGCACCCATGGCGACGGTGCCCGCGAAGAACAGATACAGCGTGATCGACTGCAGCGGCGTATTCGCCGCGAAATCATTCGACAGCGGGATGACACCCGCCGCCTGGGCGAGAAGAGCGAACATGGAACACCTCCAGAAGGAACGCGGTTCGACCGCGTCAAGATTGAGCCCCGAACCCCGGGGGCCGCCGCGGTGGCAGCCACCCACCGGTGGTGAATTATTCGCGTGACGTTCAGGATGGCAACTGCAGTTTCCGCGCCTGGTCGGCGATTTCGAGACCGACACGTGCGCTCCACGCGGAAAGCAGCCGCTCGAACATGCGGCCGGGACGACCGTCGCCGATCGGTCGGCCGTCGAGTCGGGTGGCGGGGAGGAGGCAGTTGGGCGTGCTGGTGAGCAGGATCTCGTCGGCGGACGCGAGGTCGGCGAGCGTCAGGGATCGTTCACGCCAGTCGATGCCGCGCGCGGTGGCGAGGTCACGGGCGTAGTCCAGGCTGATGCCGCCGAGGGCGTCGGCGGGCGGTGGCGTGAGGATCTCGTCGCGTCGCACGATCGCCACGTTCGCCGTGGAGGTCTCGCTCACCCGGCCGTCGGCGTGGCACAGGATCGCGCGGGCGCCCGACTCGACGGCGGACGCCGCGCGGTCGGCGAGGTGATAGTGCATGCGGCTGCGACACTTGAGGGCGAGCGGCCACGACGCCGCCGGCACCTGTGCCACCGGCACGCTCCGGAGCGACACGCCCTCGTCGTAGGCCCGCACCCAGAGCCCGAAGGCGAGCGGGAACGTGTGGATCGCGACCCGGGGCGGCGATCCGCGTCCACCGTGCTGCGCGGGCAGGTCGCCGGGCGTGGCGAAGACGACGACACCGAGGTCGCCGCCCGGCGCGGCCAGGGCGTGATTCCCGGCCGCGATCCCGGCCGCCGCCGTGAACACCGCGTCGATGGGCCAAGCCGGCTCGATGCCCGCCGCGCGGAGCGACCGTGCGAACCGCTCGGCATGCCGCTCGGGCAGAAACAGCCGGCCGCCGAACGTCCGCAGTTGCTCGGTCACGGTGGCCCCGAGCACGAACCCGGCGTCCCCGACGGGCAGCACGAGGTCGGCCCTCGGGATCACGCGACCGTCAAGCCAAGCGACTTCGCCGGCGCGGAACGGGGAGTGGGGTCCGGCGGCGGCGTGAGTCATGGAAAAGTGGAGGATAGGGGATTCGAACCCCTGACCTTCTGGCTGCCAGCCAGACGCTCTCCCAATTGAGCTAATCCCCCAGCGATGAACGGTGACTCGACGCCGCTGGAGCGAACTGAAAATTATCGGCCGCTTGCGGGAATGTCAACGCGAAGCGACTGTTGAGGGAGGGAAAAACCCTTTCATTCGGCCGTTTTGCATGGACCACCACACGCCGCCGTCGTCCCCCTCCGAAGCCGTGCGCGCCGGAATCACGGTGGCCCTCGGGCTGTACCTGGTGGGTCTGGGGCTCTGCGTGGCGGGGAATTCGACGAGCGGCGGTTCGGCGCTCGTGCGGACGGTGAAGGCGAAACTCTTTTCGCCGTGGATGACTCCCTTGTGGCTCGACTTCGGCTACGACACCCGGCTCACGCACGGCCTTGCGGAGGACGGCGACCACCGCTTCGAGATCCGGCGGCTCGACGCCCCGGCCTCCTCCGAGCCGGTCGTCCTGCCCGGCCCCGCGCTGCGCGGCGAGCGTGCCGCCCGCTGGCGCCGGCTGGCGCGGGCCACGGCGGTGAGCGAGCGTGATCCCGAACGGGAGTCGCTCGTGCCCACAGCCGTCGGGCAGGGTGTGTTCATGCCCTGGTCTACGAGCGACGTCTCGCTGCGCGTGCTGCGGCATCTGCCGCCCGACCGCCGCGACGTGCTCGACGGTCTCGCCGACGTCGCCGGACGCGACGAGCAGGCCTACGCCGGTCGGGTGCGGCTCATCGATGGCGAGGTGCAACTCATTACCTCGACACCGCGCGAGGAACTTGCACCGCTCCTCGAGGAGCCGGGGCCATGAAGGAGCTGGCTCGGGTGTCGGCGTCGCCGACGCTCGCCGACTCGATCGGCGTGACGTGGACCGAGTTCTGGTTCACGCCCGCCCGCCCGTGGCCGCTGGCACTCGTGCGGATTTTCGGAGGCCTGCTCGCGCTTGCCCTGTGGGGAAGCTATGCCTGGGATCTCGAGGCATGGTTCGGGCCTTTCGGCATGATCTCGCCGGGGCTGCTCGCTGCCTGGCGGTCGCCGTATGCCGGATCGCTGTTCGATTTCACGACGTCGTCGGCGGGCCTCCTGATCGCGTACGGACTTGGCGGGTTCGTGCTTTTGGCGATGACGATCGGCCTCGCCACGCCGGTGACGACGGTGCTCGGGGCGATCATGTTTGCCTCGCTCCTCCACCGCGGCCCGATGCTCGTGGGCCCGGCCGACGACGTCGTGGCCGTGATCCTGTGGTGCCTGGCCATCGGCCGTTCAGGCGACGCGCTCTCGTTCGATCGGCTCATCGGCGCGTGGCTCGGCCGCCCGACACCGCGGCCGAGCGTGCGCACGGGGATCGCCCTCGGCCTGCTGCGGGTGCACGCGGCGGTGATCGCGGGAGCGGCGGCGCTCGCCCAGCTCAAGGGCGATGTGTGGTGGAACGGCACGGCCGCCTGGTGGCTCGCCGCGCGGGCCGAGTCGCCGCTCGTCGACCTCACGGGCGTGTTCCTGCGATCGGAATACCTCGTGAACCTCGTCACCCATGCGATCGTGCTCTTCGAGACCGCGTTCGCCGTGGGACTGTGGATTCCGTCCCTGCGGCGGCCGCTGGCACTCGCCGGCCTGGTGGTCTGGCCGCTCATCGGCCTCGTGGGGGGCGAGCCCATGTGGGGCCTGGCGCTCGCGGTGCTCGCCGTGGGATGCCTGCCGGCGGAACGCGGGCAGGCGACGGTGGACCGGCTATAATTGAGAGGATGCGCAAGGCCCCACGAAACCCGTTTTACGTCGTCCTCGGCGTCGTGGGCTTCCTGTTCACGATCACGGCCGCCAGTTCGTGCCTCACCGTGCTTCGTGGCGTGCGGCCGGAGACGGCCCGGGCCGCGAAGTCACCGCTCGAAGTGTTCATGCATCGGCACGGCACCGCGGTGCTCACCGGGCAGCTCGTGGTGCTGGCGGTGGCGACCGTGGGGGCCGTCGCCCTCGACGAGTTCCGGTCGCGGAAGAAGCAGCCGTGACCGCGTCGGCCGCGAAGCGGATTGCGGCCCTGCGGGACGAGATCCGCCACCACGACCGAAAGTATTACGTCGAGGCGCGGCCCGAGATCAGCGACCGGGAGTACGACCGGCTCATCGACGAGCTGCGGTCGCTCGAAGCGCAGCACCCGGACCTGGTCACGCCCGACAGCCCGACGCGGCGGGTGGGCGACGAGCCGGTGCCCGAGCTCCAGTCGGTGACGCATCGGCTGCCGATGCTCTCGATGGACAACACGTACAGCGCCGAGGACCTCGTGGCCTGGGGCCGCCGCGTCGAGAAACTGCTCCACGACGGGCAGGAGGGCACCCGGCGGATCGACTGGGTCCTGGAACTCAAGATCGACGGTGTGGCCGTGTCGCTCACCTACGAGGCGGGCAGGCTCGTGCTCGGCGCCACCCGCGGCAACGGCACGGTGGGCGACGACATCACCCACAACGTGCGCACGATCCACGGCGTGCCGCTCGTGCTCGATCTCGCCGAGCCACCGGCCCGCATCGAGGTGCGCGGCGAGGTGTACATGACGAACTCCGACCTCGTGGCCCTCAACGAGGCCCAGGCCGCCGCCGGCCTCGCCCCGTTCGCGAACACGCGGAACGTCGCCGCGGGGAGCATCCGGCTGCTCGACCCGCGCGAGTGCGCGAAGCGGCCGCTGCGGTTCTTCTGCCACGGCGTGGGGGATGCGGCCGGCCTCGGGGCGGCGTCGCAGTCGGGCCTGTTGGCCTGGGCGGTGAAGGCCGGCCTGCCCGTCGCCCCGGGCACGCAGACGTTCGAGTCGCTCGACGCCCTGGTCGAACGCGGTACGGCGCTGATCGAGGAACTGCACGCGCTCGACTTCGAGGTGGACGGGCTGGTCGTGAAGGTCGATCGCTTCGACCAGCAACGGCGGCTCGGCGCCACGGCGAAGAGTCCGCGCTGGGCGATCGCCTGGAAGTTCGAGAAGTTCGAGGCCACGACCACGCTCACGGGCATCCGTGTGCAGGTGGGCCGCGGCGGCACGATCACGCCGGTCGCCGACCTCGAGCCGGTCGAGCTCGCCGGCACGACCGTCAGCCGGGCGAGTCTCCACAACGCCGACGAGGTGGCCCGCAAGGACATCCGCGTGGGCGACGTGCTCGTCGTCGAGAAGGCGGGCAAGGTGATCCCCCACGTGGTGCGCGTCGAGAAACACCTGCGGAAGGGCCGGCTGCCCGAATGGCACCCGCCGACGGCATGCCCGGAATGCGGCACAGGCGTCGTGAGGGACACCGACGGCGTCTACATCCGCTGCCCCAACGTTGACTGTCCGGCCCGGATGCGCGAGCGGCTCAAGTTCTTCGCGTCGCGGGGCGCCATGGACATCGAGGGGCTCGGCGACAAGCTCGTGGAGCAGCTCGTGGCCACGGGGCTCGTGCGGGACTACGCCGATCTCTACGGGCTCTCGGCCGCCGACCTCGAGCCGCTCGAGCGAATGGGGAAGAAGTCGGCCGAGAGCCTCGTCGACCAGATCGCCGCCAGCCGATCGCGGGGCCTCGCCCGCGTCCTCAACGCCCTCGGCATCCGTCATGTCGGGCCACGGGTGGCGACGCTCCTGGCCCAGCGTTTCCCCACGATCGACAGGCTGCGGGCGGCGTCGGTCGAGGAGCTCGCCGAGGTGCACGAGATCGGCGACGTGATCGCCGAAAGCGTCCACGAGTGGCTGGCGGGCGACTACGGCCGACGGGTGATCGACGGGCTGCGGCAGTGCGGCGTGGAACTGGAGGTGCCGGAGGCCGACCGCCCCGTGACCGACGGCCCGCTCGTGGGCAAGACGCTCGTGGTCACCGGCACGCTCGAGGGCTTCTCCCGGCAGGCGGCCGAGGAGGCGATCCGCAAGGCCGGCGGCCGCGCCTCGGGGAGCGTGTCGAAGAAGACCGACTACCTCGTCGCCGGCGCCGAAGCGGGCAGCAAGCTCGACAAGGCGCAGTCGCTCGGGGTGACGGTGATCGACGAAGCCGAGTTTAAGAAGCTCCTCGGGATGTAGAGACGTGTGTCATGCGCGTCATGCGTTGACTCGCCCAATCCGGCTCGGGGCTGACCATGCTCCATCGCCGGACGTTCGCTGCGGCCCTCCAGGCCTCCGCTCGCTCGACTCCGACTTCGCTACGCCATCCATGGCTGCGCTCGTCTGCATACGCCGGCTCACGGAGCACGGTCAGCCCCGAGCCTCACCCAACGATTGACTGCCAGGCCCGGAGGGCCGGGTACGTGCAAGCCGACGGAGTTCGGCCAAGGGAAAATGGCGCGATGCCATGTTTCCCGTAAAGACGGAGGCGAGGGGTTACCCCTACCGTCGAGCCGGCGTACGCAGACAAGCGCAGCCAGGATGGCGAAGTGCCGTCGGAGTCGAGTGAGCGGAGGGCTGGAGGCCCGCAGCGAACGTCCGGCGAGACGGTACGGGGTGACCCCGAGCCGGGTTGGGCGCGTTGAGGGAA
>RFUD01000123.1 GCA_009923125.1 Planctomycetia bacterium | reverse complement strand
CGAGCGACACGAGCCCCACCGCCACCCAGAGGTTCGTGGCCCGTGCCGCGAACAGCATCGGCACCACCGCCAACGCGCAGACGAGCATGGCCAGCTTGCGGGCGGCGTTCGCGCTCCATCCGCGCTTGAGGAGATGCGACGACAGCCAGCCGCCGCCGATGCTGCCCACGTCGGCCACGAGGTAGATCACGACCAGCGGCAGGCCCATCGTCTTGAGGTCGAGCCCGTGGTTGCGCTTGAGAAAATCGGGCACCCAGAAGAGATAGAGCCACCAGATCGGATCGGTGAGGAATTTGCCGAGGGCGAAGGCCCAGGTCTGCTTCAGCGGAAACACCGCCGCCCATGGCACCGGCACGATCGACTCGGGCGGATCGCTGTGGATGAGGGCCAGTTCCTCCACCGACACGCCCGGATGCTCCTCCGGGCGGCGGTAGCCCGCGAGCCACCACGCCACCCACACGAACCCCAGCAGGCCCGTGGCCAGGAACGCCCATTGCCAGCCGTACTGCACCGTGATCCAGGGCACGACGAGCGGCGTGACGAGGGCGCCGATGTTGGTGCCGGAGTTGAAGATGCCCGTGGCGAGGGCCCGCTCCTTCTTCGGAAACCACTCCGCAACCGCCTTGATCGACGCCGGGAAATTGCCCGCCTCGCCGAGGCCGAGGATCACCCGCGCGAGCGCGAGACCCGCCGTGGCTCCGCCGAGCAAGAGCACCTGCGGGGGATCGATCGACACCGTCGGCAGCCGCAGCCAGGGAAGGCGATCGGCGCAGGCATGCGCCATCGCCCCGATGCTCCAGACGACGACGGCGATCGAGAAGCCCGCCCGCACGCCGATGCGATCGATGATCCGGCCCGAGAGCAGGAGGCCCACCGCGTAGGCGGCCTGGAAGCTGAACACGATCGCCGCGTAGTCGCGCTCGTCGAAGTGAAACTGCTCCTGGAGCGTCGGCTTGAGGATGCCGATCACCTGGCGGTCGATGTAGTTGATCGCCGCGGCCATGAAGAGCATGCCGCACACGACCCAGCGCACGCCCCAGCCGCCGGTCTGGGTACGCGGAGCGTCAGGAGCGGTCCGGTCACCTCGGGAAGTCAAAGTAGGCTCGTGCATTGTCGTGGCAGATACCGCGGACCAAGCGGCCCACGAGTTCGAAGTCGGAGGGAATCTCGCCGCGATCCATGTCGCGGCCCAGCAGGTTGCAGAGCGTGCGGCGGAAGTATTCGTGACGCGGATACGACATGAACGACCGCGAGTCGGTGACCATCCCCACGAACCGCGAGAGAAGGCCGAGGTTCGACAGGGCATTGAGCTGCCACTCCATCGCCTCCCGCTGGTCGAGAAACCACCAGCCGCTGCCGAATTGCACCTTTCCGGCGATCGCGCCGTCCTGGAAATTGCCGGCCATGGTGGCGAACACGTAGTTGTCGGCGGGGTTCAAGTTGTAGAGGATCGTGCGGGGCAGCGAGCCGTCGCCGTCGAGGGCGTCGAGATAGCGGGCGAGCGAGACGGCCTGGGGGAAATCGCCGATCGAGTCGCAGCCCTGATCCGGCCCCCGCATGCGGAACATTCGGCCGTTCACGTCGCGCAGCGCCCCGAGGTGAAGTTGCATCGTCCAGCCGAGTCGGGCATAGAGCCGGCCGAGGAACAGCATCACCACCGCCGAGTAGCCTGCTCGTTCCGCCGCCGACACGGGCTCCCCGGCCAACGCGCGGGCGAAGACGCCCGCAGCTTCTTCCGCCGTGAGCGACGGGGCGGGGCAGGCGTCGAGGCCGTGGTCCGAAAGCCGACAGCCGAGGGCGTGGAAGGAGTTGGCCCGGCGTTCGAGGGCGGCGAACAGGTCGGGCAGGGTGCGGATATCGAGCCCCGCGGCCGCCGAGAGCCGCTCGATCCAGGCCGCGAAGCATGCCGGACGATGCACCGCCAGCGCGGCATCGGGGCGGAACGTGGGGAGCACCGTGGTGGGGAGGTCGCCCTCTGAGAGGGCCCGGTGGTTCGCAAGCCCGTCGGCCGGGTCGTCGGTGGTGCACAGCGTCTCCACCCGGAACGCATCGAGGATCCCCTGGGCCGAGAGTCGGGGCGTGGCCAGCTGCTCGTTCGCCGCCGCCCAGATCCGGTCGGCGGTCCGCTCATCGAGGAGTTCCGTGATGTCGAAATAGCGGGCCAGTTCGAGATGTGTCCAGTGGTACAGAGGGTTGCGAACCGTGTGCGGCACCGTCGCGGCCCAGGCCCGGAACTTCTCCAGCGGCGCGGCGTCGCCGGTGCAGAGCCGCTCCGGCACGCCGTTGGCCCGCATGGCCCGCCATTTGTAGTGGTCGCCCTCGAGCCAGATCTCGAACAGATTGCGAAACCGCCGGTCGGTGGCGATGTCGGCGGACGACAGATGGCAGTGGTAGTCGATGATCGGCTCGGCAGCCGCAAAGTCGTGGTACAGCCGTCGGGCCGACCGGCTCGCCAGGAGAAAATCGTCGTGGATGAAGGTCGGGCTGGAGACGATCATGGGTATGGCGTTCGGCGTGTCTGGTCAGGGGCTGCGGGCCGTCTTGCGGAACTCGGCCGGCGTCAGGCCGACCACGTTGCGGAAGGCGGCGAAAAATGTGTTGAGATTCGCGTAGCCGCAGCGCTTTGCGATGTTTTCGATCTTGTCGTCGGTCTCGGAGAGCATCTGCTTGGCCGCCTGAATCCGGGTGCTGCGGATTTTCTCGCCGGGGGGGCAGCCGACGTGTTCGCAGAACGCCTGGTGGAGGCCGCGGCGCGACATGCAGGCAGCCTCCGCAACTTCATCGACACCGATCGGGTCGGTGAAGTTTTCTGCGATGTAGCGGAGGGCGAGCACCACGCCCTCGTGTTCCACGGAAAGGATGTCGCTGCTCATGCGCGGAATCACGCCAGCGGGCGGGATGCGCACCGGCTTTACGGGCCGCTTCTCGCCGCGCATCATGCGGTCGAGGATCGCGGCCCCCTCGTAGCCCTGCCGCTCGAGGTTCGTGTCCACGCCGGAGATCGTCTTGTTCGCCGTGCCGACCGAGAGCAGGTAGTCGTCGATTCCCACGATCGCCACCTGGGAGGGCACGTGGATTCCCTCCGCTTCGCAGATCTCCCGGACCTCGACCGCGAGCGTGCCGTTGGCCGCGAACACCGCCAGCGGCTTTGGCGACTTCTTCAGGAACGCGAGCAGCCAGTCGCGGCGGCGCAGCCAGGTGTTTTGGGTGGCTCCCTGGGAGTCTTGTGTCTCCCAACGGAGCCAGATGCATTCGTGGCCGCGGCGGGCGAGTTCATGGATGAAGGACTCGCCGCGCTCGACCTGCGACCAGTTCTCCGAATCGCTATAGAAGCAGAACCGCCTCAGGCCACGCTCGAGAAAGTGCTCCGCGACCAACTCGCCGGTCTTGGCGTGGTCCTGGACGACATGGGCGAACGGCAGGTGGGGCCGGCGAAGCGAGAAATCGACGGTCGGTTTCTTCACCGACAGCACGAACTGCACCAGATCGTCGCCGCTCGCCAGCCAGGCGAGCACGCCATCTCCGCTCCAGCCCCACGGGATGACCTTCTCGTGGATGATGCTGTGGGCGGCGAGGTGCCAGTGGTGCTCCATGGCGTAGGCGGCGATGCCGCGGAGCAGGCGGTGGTCGTACCAGCCGAGGGCGACGAGCACGTTTTTCGGCCGCTTGGTCACAGAAGTCCGTTCCGGCAGATGCACGGGGCGACGATTCGGTGCCGCCCAGACCCACGATCGCCGGACTGTCCCGAAGCCGCAATGCAGAATTCAGCACCCGCAATCCAGTTTACGGCATCGTCACCCCGGTGTGCTCAGGCGTGGTGGCCTGAGCGGAGCGCCGTCGTGGCAATCCTGTTCGGCACGGCGGTGGCGGCCCTGTGGGGCAAGCGTCCCGCTTGCCTTGCCGTAGGACAGGCTTCAGCCTGTCATGCCTTGTCGTAGGACAGGCTTTAGCCTGTCATGCCTTGTCGTAGGACAGGCTTCAGCCTGTCATGCCCCAACGCAGTCGCCCCGGCTTGGGATCGCCCCGTACCAGCTCGCCGGACGCTCACCGCGCCCATCCATGGGCTTCGTTCGCTCGGACCTGCCTCCGCCGGCGGGAGCGCCTCCGCCGGCGGGAGCGCCTCCGCTTGGCCATCCTGGCTGCGCTGGTCAGCGACGCCGGCTCAATGGTAGGGGGAAGCCCGAACGGAAGCCCGAAGCGCAAGCGAGGGAACGGCCTTCTCCCTCGCTTGCGCTTCGGGCTTCCGTCGAACCGAGGGCGCAGGCCCGCTGCAGGTCACGCCCAGCCGCGAGAGCAGCGGACGGATCTTCCGCAGATACCTCAGTCCCTGGACATCCTGATTGCCAATCCCGCGCGCTCCTGGGCCGGTCATGACGGGCACGATATCGCCATCCAAATCAGGGCGCAGGTTTCCTGCCTTCGCAGTCGCCATCAGATCCGATGCGCACATCTCGTGCCGAACAGGATTGGCCGTGGCGGCCAACGCATTCATCGACAGAGGTCGAGGGCGATGGCCGCCAGGAGCACGACGCCGATCAGGGCGTTGGCCGTGAAGAACGCGTCGCTGACCCGCGAGAGGTCATCGGGCCGCACGAGCGAGTGCTCCCAGGCGAGGAGGGCGACGATGGCGGCGAGCGCGACCCAGTAAATCACGCCCAGTTCGGGTACGGCCAGCGGCAGCGTCGCGAGCGCGAGCACCGTGGCGGCGTGCAACCACTTTGCGAGGTCGAGCGCCCGCGGCACGCCGAGCCGGGCTGGGATGCTCTCGAGGCCGTGCCCGGCGTCGAACTGGGCATCCTGGCAGGCGTAGATGATGTCGAACCCGGCGACCCAGAGCGTGACCGCGATTCCCAGGATCGCCGCCGGCAGGATGTCGATGGGATGGTCGATGAGCACGCTGCCGCGGATCGCGATCCAGGCCGCCACCGGGGCGAGGCCGAGCGCCACCCCGAGCCACACATGCGCGAGCATCGTGAACCGCTTGGCGAAACTGTAGCCGAGCAGCCAGGCGAGCACCGGCGCCGAGAGCACGAGCGGCAGCCAGTTTGGCAAGAACAGGAGCGTCGAGGCGATGAACGCCGCCGACGAACCGGCGACGAGCAGAAGCACTTCGCCCGTGCCGACCGCGCCCCGTGGCAGGTGGCGATTGGCGGTGCGGGGGTTCGCCGCATCGATCGTGCGGTCCACCAGCCGGTTGAACGCCATCGCTGCGGTGCGGGCCGCGACCATGCAAACGAGAATGCCGGCGATCGCCCGCGGCCACGCCACGGCCGGCCCTCCATCGGCCTGGAACCTGAGCGCTATCAGCGTGGCCATGATCGCGAACGGCAGGGCGAAGATCGTGTGACTGAACCGCACGAGCTCGAGGTAGGTGCGGATCGAGGCGGCGGTCATGCGTGGGCTCCCCAGCGTGGCATGAGCGCGTTGGCGACACCGAGCTGGTCGCAGATCCGCGCCACGACGAAATCGACGAGGTCGGCGACCGAATCGGCGCCATGGTAGAAGCCGGGCGAGGCGGGGAGCACGACGGCGCCCGCCTCGTGGATCGCCTGCATGTTTTTGAGCTGCGGCAGCGAAAGGGGCGTCTCCCGCGGCACAACGACCAGTTTACGCCGCTCCTTGAGATGCACCTCGGCCGCGCGGTGGATCAGGTTTTCGCCGATCGAGTGGGCCACCGCACCGAGCGTGCTGCCGCTGCACGGGCAGATCACCATCGCTGCGGTGAGGAACGAGCCACTCGCGATCGGGGCCATCAGGTTCTTGGAGTGGTGGTAGTGGAGCGTGCCCGTCGCCGGCGGCGCCTTGCCGAGCAGCGTGTCGAGACGGAAGGCATCGAGATCGATCCGCCGCCCCAGTTCCTGCTCGATCACGGCTTGGCCCGACGGGCTGATGGCGAGGTGGATCTCCCGGCCCGCCGCGAGCAGGACTTCGAGCAGTCGGATGGCATACGGGGCGCCCGAGGCGCCGGTGATGCCGACCACGAGGGGCAGGGCAGGCGTCACGCGGCGGCACTCCCGGCCCGCGTTGCGATCGTGAGCGCAGCGATGCCGAAGGTGAGCGGGATCTGCTCGACGCGGTCGAAGCCCGCCGAGCGAACGAGGGCTGCAAGCCGCTCCCCCGACGGAAACTCTTCGACGCTCTTGTTGAGATAGGTGTAGGCGTCGGAGGCATTGCGGGCCACGGCGTTGCCGATGACGGGAAGCACCCGCCGGAAATACCAGAGGTAAAACGACCGCACGGCCGGGTTGGCGGGGATCGAAAACTCGAGGATCGCCAGCCGCCCGCCGGGACGGAGCACGCGGGCCATCTCGGCAAGGCCGCGGGAAGCAGCGACGCAGTCCGGCGCGGCTCATCGGCCTGCTTCACTGCCGGTGTCGTTCGAATAGGCGGGCATCATGCCCGCCACACTTCAAGTACGCCCGGCTGGACTCGAACCAGCGGGCTCGTTTTTGGCGTCGCAATCCCCGAAGAAACCACGAAATCGACCGTTAGTCTTTGCTCGTCAACGACTTCCGAGAGCACATCCGATTTCGCCCGCACCGCCAGTTTCACCGCCCAGATGGCGGAAAAAGCTGCCGATTTGAGGATTCCTCAAATTGAAATCGGCCTCCAAAAATCCATCCGCCCAGATTTGATCCGAGGCCGTGGAAGTCGACCAGATGGCCTGCCTCTTCCCGAGCGGGAAAGTCCCCAAGAGCGAAACCTTATGACTCCAATCCCAAGGCGATTTTCAGAGCCCGATCGAGCTCATCGATTTTTGCTGAGGAGAACTGCCCCATGAGCCGGGCAAGTCGCTGTCGTGGCACCGTCAAAATGTTGTCTGTGTTGACCACTGACGGGCGGGGCAGCCCCTCCGCTCTGCCAATCGAAACCTCGGTAGGCAGTAGGCGATGTCCGTGGACTCGATGTCCGTGATTGCCTCCGCCTCGATGTAGCTTCGCAGCGCTGCCTCGACGACGTCGGCCAAGGCACGCCCCTGGTGACCGGCG
>RFUD01000122.1 GCA_009923125.1 Planctomycetia bacterium | reverse complement strand
CGCCGATGCGGTGCTCGTGGAGCGCCGGGCCGCGGGTGAGTGGTGGGAGGGGCTGTGGGATTTTCCGCGGGAGCCGGTGCGGTCGGCCGGCCGTCGGCTCGGGGTCGTGCGGTACACGGTGACGCATCATGCGGTCGAGTGCGTCGTGCGCGAGCGGGTGGTCGCGCGGCGGTCGGCGGTGCCGCGGGGCCGCCGATGGGTGGCGATCGACGGGCTCGCCCGGCTCGCGATGACGGCGCCCGGTCGCCGCATCGCCGGGCTGCTGCACCCGTCGCCCGCCCGTGGTACGCTGCGGCGAAGTACGGGATCCAGGGCGGTGAAATCACGTGGAGATTGACATGCACATGCTGCGTTCGTTGGTCGTCGTCTGGCTGGTCGCGATCGCGGGGACCGCCGCCGCCCAAGCCCCCAAGCCGCTGCAGGTCCTGCTGATCGCCGGCGGCTGCTGCCATGACTACGCCACGCAGACGCAGCTGCTGAAACAGGGGATCGAGGCCCGCGTCCGCTCGCACGTGGAGGTGGTCCACAACCCGGACAAGTCCACGAAGGCGACGTTCGAGATCTACGGCAAGGCAAACTGGGACGAAGGCTACGATGTGGTGGTGCACGACGAGTGCTCCGCCGACGTCACCGACCGCGGTTACGTGGAGCGGATCCTGGCGGCGCACCGCCGCGGCACCCCGGCGGTGAACCTCCACTGCGCGATGCATTCCTACCGCTGGGGCGACTTCAAGCAGCCGGTGTCGGCCGGCGCGGACAACGCCGGCTGGTACGAGATGATCGGCCTGCAATCGACCGGGCACGGCCCACAGCAGCCGATCGAGATCGCGTTCACCGACCGGTCGCACCCGATCACCGCACCGCTCGCCGACTGGCTGACGCTCAAGGAGGAGCTCTACAACAACCTGCAGGTGCTGCCGACGGCGAAGGTGGTGGCGACCGGCAGGCAGCTCGTGCCGCCGAAGCCGAAGCCCGGCGAGTCGGTCGATCCCGCCGCGAAGCCCACGGAGGCCACCGCGCCGGTGGCCTGGGTCAACGAGTACGGCCCGAAACGCACCCGCATCTTCAGCACCTCGCTCGGCCACAACAACGAAACGGTCGGCGACGACCGCTACCTCGACCTCGTGACGCGGGGCCTGCTGTGGGCGGCGGGACGACTCAACGCCGACGGGTCGATCCCGGAGGAGCTCGAACTCACCGCCGGCGCCGCACGCTGACGGCCGGCGGTCGCGTCGTCGCCGACGGCCGGGTATCATGCGACGACTCAGGAGGTAGACCCGGAGATGGCACAGGCGGCGCTCGCGCTCGAAGACGGCACGGTCCATTACGGCGAGTCGTTCGGGGCGCCCGGCACCGTGTCCGGCGAGGTGTGCTTCAACACCTCGATGACGGGTTATCAGGAGATTCTCACCGATCCGTCGTACCGCGGTCAGATCCTGGCGATGACCGCGCCGCAGATCGGCAACTACGGCGTCAATCCGAGCGACGTCGAGAGCGGCAAGCTGCAGATGGCTGGCTTCGTCGTTCGCGAGGCCAGCCGGATCACGAGCAACTTCACGGCCACGGGTTCGCTCGGCGACTACCTGGCGCGGGCCGGCGTGGTGGGCATCAGCGGCATCGACACCCGGGCGCTCGTGCGGCGGCTGCGGATCCGCGGCGCCATGACGGGCGTGCTGTCGAGCGAGGTGCTCGACCGGGCGCGACTGGTCGAGATGGCCCGCGCGGCCCCGGCGCTCGTGGGCCGCGACCTCGTGCGCGAGGTGATGCCCGAGCACGAGCGTGCGTGGACGGAGCCGCTCGACGCCTGGGCCACTCCGCTGCCCCAGCCGCTCGTCGGCGGTGAATTTCCGCCGGTCGCTCCCCAGACCGGCACCCGGCACGTCGTAGCGCTCGACTACGGCATGAAATGGAACATCGCCCGGCACCTCGCCACCTCGGGCTGTCGGGTGACGGTGCTTCCGGGCCGGGCGACGGCGGCCGAGGTGCTCGCCCACCGGCCCGACGGCGTGTTCCTCTCGAACGGTCCGGGCGACCCCGAGGTGCTCGACTACTGCGTGACGACGGTCCGCGAGCTCCTGGGGCGGGTGCCGATCTTCGGCATCTGCCTGGGGCACCAACTGCTGTCGCTGGCGTGCGGCGCGAAGACGTTCAAGCTCAAGTTCGGCCACCGCGGCGCGAACCAGCCGGTCATGGACCTGGAGACCGGCAAGGTGGAGATCACCTCGCAGAACCACGGCTTCGCGGTGGACGAGGCGACGCTCCCGGCCGATCTCGTGGTCACGCACCGCAACCTGAACGACGGCACGATCGAGGGCGTGCGGCACGTGTCGGCCAGGGCGGCGAGCGTGCAGTATCACCCCGAGGCCGCCGCGGGCCCGCACGACTCGGCCTATCTGTTCGGCCGGTTCCGCGCGATGATGGCGTGAGCCCGCCCGCCGGCGCGGGCCGCGAGCGGGCGAAAACGGGCGAATCAGCCTGTTTTTTGACAATTCCGCACCGTGTGCCAGAGTTGAGGGAAGCCTCGGGCCGCATCCCGGCTTCAGCCGCTGACGGTTCGCGCCACTCCGTCCGCGGTCCCCCCAGTCTCTGCGACAAGGAGTCTCTTCCCATGATCCGCCTGTTCTCCGTCGGCCTGCTCACCGCCGCCTGTCTGCTCGTGACCGCCGCCTCGGCCGATGCCGGCTTCGGCCACCGTCGTCATCTCGATCCGTCCTGCGCCGTCGAGCCGGGCTGCAGCGCGTTCGAACCGGCCTGCGCCATCGAGCCGTCGTGCGAGATGGAGCCCGATTGCGGTGCCGTCACCTGCTGCCCGACCAATCCCTGCATCAAGTACCGCCACAAGCATGCCCACAAGCACAAGCACGACTGCGGCTGCTGCCCCGAGCCGACGTATGAAACCGTGCTCACGCCGACGAGCCCCGAAACCGGCTGCTCGGTGAACGTCCCGGTGTGCCTGCCGGCCTGCTGCCAGGGTTGCCCGTGCGAGGCCTCGCGGTGCACGCTGTTCGGCTGTGGCCAGGTGCGGTACGACTACGCCTGCGGCTGCTCCGTGATCGTGCGGTTCCAGAAGCACGGCGACATCCTGGTCACGTACGTCGGCTTCTAGTTCCGCGCCCGCAGGGCCATCCATGGCCCCTGCGAGCTTGGGAGCGGCCGGCCTCCAGCCGAGCCACCCACAGACCGAGCCAGTCTTCAGAAAACGACCCGGCCGGGGGTGAAATCCCGGCCGGGTTTTTCTGTTTGTCGCCCCCCGGCCGCACACTTCGCCCAGCCTGCGCCACGCGACCTTTTGGCGGCCCATCAAACCCCCTCTATGGGGGTGGGCGATACTCCGTAGCGTAGCCCCCTCTGTGGGGTGGTGTCTGGGTCTCCGGAGATCGCAAAGGGGGATGCTCATGCTGGCGTTTGCAACCTGTTTCGGCTTCACCGTCCGCTGGGTGAGGCGGCTCTGTCTTCTGGCGGCGGTGGCGGTCGCCTGTGGCGTCGCACGCTCCGAAGCGTTCGACGGTGTCGCCGAGCCGCTGTGGACGACGTACGCGCTCACCGACGCGCTGTTCTGGGGCCGCGACAACCAGGCCGCCAACAACCCCCTCGTCACGACCGTGAACGATGGCGTGCCCGTGATCTCGGGCAAGGATCTGCAGTTTCCGTTCTCCCAGGGCGTGCGGGCGTTCTACGGCCAGCGGCAGCCCTGCGAGTGCGGCTGGGAACTCGGCTACTGGGGCCTCTATGGGCAGTCGGCCACGCAGGTCGCCGGGGGCACGCCGGCGAACTTCATCCAGATGCCCGAGCCGATCGGCAGCCGCCTCACGGCCGATGCCGAGAACGCCGTCGTGAAGTATGCCTCCACGATCAACAGCGCCGAGGCCAACGTGTTCAGCACGCGGCACGAGTGGCGCGACTACTCCGGCTCGTGGCTCACCGACGACTGGCTGCTCGGGTTCCGGTACGTCGGCGTCGACGAGCAGGCCTCGATCTTCATGACCTGCTGCCCGGAGGATCTGCCGGCGAACTACCGCGTGCGGACGAGCAACAACATGTTCGGTGCACAGGTCGGCAGGCGGATGCGCTGGACGTGGGACCGTTGGGCGATCGAGGGCTGGGCCAAGGCGGGACTGCTCGGCAACAGCCAGTTGGGGATCCAGGATCCACTCATCGACTACACCGGTTTCCAGCAGCGGCCCGGCTATTCGACCTGGGGGAGCAGCGTCGGCTTCATCGGTGACATCAACCTGTCCACGGTGTACCGCCTGACCGACGTCTGGGGCATCCGCGCCGGTTACAACCTGATCTGGATCGACGGGCTCGCCCTCGCCCCCAACCAGTTCAACTTCGCGGTCGCCGACAACGCGGGCTCGGCGCTGGTGTCGGGCGGCGGAGTGTTCCTCAATGGTGCGAATCTCGGCCTCGAGGCGAGGTGGTAGCGATCCTTCGCCACCGCGGCGGGGCGGGCCGGCGGAGTCGGCCCGCCCTGCCTGCGGATGGGTCAGCCGAGCAGGCGGACCTTGAGCGGCGCGATCCGCAGCGGCGGCAGGTTGCCGGTGGAGAGCGGCAGCAGCGCCGTGACGCCCGAACTCCGGGTGAGACCGAAGACGCCGTTCGTGCCGCGGCCGCCGTTGCGGCCCTGCACGCCGTAGACGTTGGTCGCGGGCCCGTCGCCGGTGAGGTCGAGCGCCGCCGTGAACACGGCGGCATTCGGCTTGGCGAAGCTGCCGAACGCGGCGGCGGGCAGCGTGGCGATCCTGCCGCCTGTCGCGCCACTGTAGACCTCGACGACCGATTTCCCGCCGATGCCCGAGCCGATGAGGATGTCCTGGACCGCGTCGGAGTCGTACTTCGCCACCGACAGGGTGACGCCGCCGGTGAATCGCGAGCCGAACGGCAGGATCGTGCGCACGATGCGCGGCGCGCTCGACACGGCCCACACGTTGGCCATGGCCCGCATGCCCGAGTTGCTGCCGACCACGATTTCGTCGCGGCCGTCGGGCTGGGAGGTGGCCGTGCCGCCCGTGAAGGTGCCGAAGTCGCCCGCCGCGAGCATCACGCCGCCCGCGTACCGCGGCGGGAATCCGCGGAACGAGAACGCCGCGGCGTTGGCGACGGGATCGACCGCATTCGGGCTGACGACGAATCCGCGCACCAGGCCGGCACCGGCCGACATGCCGGCGACGATGTCCTTCACGCCGTCGCCGTTGAAGTCGGCCGCGGTCACCTCGACGCCACCCCGCCAGCCGGCGCCGAAGGGGAGGCTGCGGTAGGTGGGCAGTTCCACCCCCTGTTGCGTGAACACGCGGATCTCCCCGACCCGGTTCCGGCCCGGAGCGACGAGGATCTCCTCGACGCCGTCGCCGGTGACGTCGCCCGTGGCGACGCGGACGCTGCCGCGGAAGCTCGCCTCGTAGGCCAGGAACCGCACGAGCGTGGTGCCGTCGTTGGGGTCGAGCAGGCTGACGAAGGGCGGCCCGTTGCAGCCGTCGTCGCTGCCGATCACGAGCCCGCCGAACACCGACAACGGCGGCTCGGGGCCGAAGTTGCTGTCGGTCGCGGTGGCCGTGTTGCCCGTGGTGCCCGGCGGCGGCGAGACCGTGACGGTGTTGTCCAGCTGGCCGGTCGCGGTCGAGAGGATGTTCACCGTGTAGAGGAACGTGGCCGTGCCGTTCACCGGCAGGTCGATCGTGGCATTGATGTCGTTGCCGCCGGCCGCAGGGGTCACCGACGATCCCACGCCCGAGGTCGTCGCGGTCCAGGAGCCGCTGGCACCCTGGGGCGACGGCAGCAGATCCTGCACGATGCCCCCCTTGAGGAAGCTCGGGCCCGCGTTGGTGACCACGATCGTGTAGGTCGTGGACGTGCCCGGCGTGTAGCGGTCGGTGCCGTCCGACTTGGTGACCGAGAGCAGCACCTGCGGGCTGGCCTGCATGTTCGTGTCGCTCGTGGTGGCGGGGGTGCCCTGCGTCGTCGGCGGGGGCGTGATCGTCGCGACGTTGACGAGATCGCCGGTGGCCTCGGGCTTGATCTGCACCGTGAACGTGAACGTCGCGGTGCCACCCACGGCGAGGCTCACGATCTCGTCGAGGCCGCCGCTGCCCGCCGCCGGCCCGGTCGAGCCGGCGCCGGTGTATTCCGCGGTCCAGGTCGCGCTCGACACCTGCGCCGGGAGCGGGTCGGTGATCGTGCCGCCGGCCAGGAAGCTCGGGCCGTTGTTCGTGGCCACGATCGTGTAGACGGTGGACGTGCCGGGCACGTACGTGGTCTTCCCGTCGGTCTTGGTGATCGAGAGCACCGGGAGGATCGTGATCGAGTCGGTGACGGTGGAGGTGTTGTTTTCCGGGATGGGATCGATCACGCCCTCGGGCGGCGTGGCGGACGCGGTGTTGACGAGCGGGTCGAACGTGTCGCCGAAGAAGGCCGTCCAGATGCCGGTGGCGGTGTCGTAGGTGCCGGTGCTGACCGTGTAGGTCGGCGTGAGGAGCGCCGGGACGGTGGTGTCGAGGCCGGTGAACGAGGTGATCGCGCTGGGGCCGTTGTTGGTGACCGTGATCTGGTAGGAGACGGCCTGGCCGGCGACCGGCGGCGCGGAGATGCGGGTCTTCGCGACGACGAGATCGGCGACGGGCGAGGCGGTGTCGGTGTCGGTGGAGCTCGTGCTCGAACCCTGGCCCTCCGGGGGCGTCGCGACGACGGTGTTGACGAGATCTGCGTATGTTCCGTCGGCGCCGATGGGCCTGGTCTGGACGGTGTAGGAGAACGTGACCGTTCCTCCGACCGGGATGTCGACGGTGACGTCGATGTCGTTCCCGCCCGCAGGCTGGGACACGGTCGCACCGCCGGCGGTGGTCGCGGTCCATGTGCCACTCGTGGCCGCCGCAGGCAGGAGATCGAGAACCCTCCCACCGAGCAGATCGCTGGGGCCCGAATTGCCGACGATGATCTGATACGTGACCGGGCTGCCGGGCACGTAGGTGTCGGAACCGTCGGTCTTGGTGATCGAGAGCAC
>RFUD01000121.1 GCA_009923125.1 Planctomycetia bacterium | reverse complement strand
TGCCGCAGGCCGGCGAGCGTCATGAGGTCATCGGGCGGCGGCCCGCCGCTCGCGAGCTTCCAGCCGATGACGGCCGCGTAGCAGGCCGCGAGCAGCCCCGGCACGAGCACCGCGCAGAGCACGTGCGACACGAACCGCTTGCCGGGAAGCGCGACGAGCACGATCCAGGCGAGAAGGGCCACGGTGTTCGTGACCTCGAACAGCCGCTGCGGCGTCAGCACGTCGCCGATGCCGCCGTTCACTTCCGGCTCCAGCCCGTGCCGTCGGGACGATCTTCGAGCACGATGCCCGCCTCGGTGAGCTTGTTGCGGACGAGGTCGGCCGTGGCAAAGTCCTTCGCCTTGCGGGCGTTGGCCCGGATCTCGATCACGAGTTCCATGAGCTTCGCCACGAGCGCGTCGTCGGCACCGCCGCCCTGTGCCTGCGGCTCTTTCAGAAACAGGCCGAGCACGCCGGTGAGTTCGCGCAGCACGAGCATCATCGCCTCGAGCGTCGCGAGCCCGGCCGCGGGCTTCTTCGCCTCGAGGCCGTGCTGGTCGATGAATTTGTTGACGACCCGCACGTAGTCGAACAGCGTGGCGATCGCGATCGCCGTGTTGAAGTCGTCGTCCATCGCCGCGAGAAACTTGTCGCGGAGCCCCTTCGCGTCGTCGCCGGCCGTCGCCACGGCCGCGTCGCCCTCGCGCCGGCTGCGGCAGGGCAGGGTGTAGAACGATGTTCCACCCACGCGCTGATACCGCGCGAACAGCCGCTCGAAGGCCTCCATCGCCCGGGCGCTCTCGCCGAGCGGCTCCTCGCCGAAGTGGATCGGGCTGCGGTAGTGCGTGGAGAGCAAGAGCATCCGGATCGCCTCCGGACGATGCCGGGCGAGCAGGTTCTTGAACGGCTCCGCGCCGGTGGACTTCGAGATCTTCGTGGCCGCCTGTGCGGCCGCTTGGTCGGCTGCCGATGCCTGTGCCGCGTCGGCCGACCCTGCCTCGCCCCGCGGCCGTCCGCCCACCTTGCCGGCGGCGCCCGCCGCCTGCATCAGGCCGTTGTGCATCCAGAACGTCGCCATCGGGCAGTCGTGGAGCGACTCGCTCTGGGCGATCTCGTTTTCATGGTGCGGAAACACGAGGTCGAGCCCGCCGCCATGGATGTCGAAGTGGGGCCCGAGGAGCGCCTTGCTCATCGCCGAGCACTCGATGTGCCAGCCCGGCCGGCCCGGGCCCCATGGGCTCTCCCACGCCGGCTCGCCCGGCTTGGCCTTCTTCCAGAGCGCGAAGTCGGCCGCCGAACGCTTGCGCTCGGCCGTCGAGCCGCCCTCGCCCTGCGTCTGTTCGACGGAGCGGTTCGTGAGCTTGCCGTAGTCGGCGTCTTTCGTGACGTCGAAGTAGACGTCGCCGTCGCTCGAGTACGCGCAGCCCTTGGCGATCAGCCCCTCGATGAAGGCGATGATCGTGCCGATGTGCTCCGTGGCCTTCGGCATCTGGTCGATGCTGGTGACACCGAGGCAGGCGAGGTTCTCCAGGTAGTCGGCCGTCATCTCCTCGGCGAGTTTCGCCATCGTCGTGCCGCGGGTGGCGCTCTCGGCGATGATCTTGTCGTCGACGTCGGTGATGTTGACCACCCAGGTCACGCTCCAGCCGGAGTATTCGAGATGCCGCTTCACGGTGTCGAAGATCACCGGGCCGACCATGTGTCCGATGTGGCTCGGCTTGTAGACCGTGGGGCCGCAGAGATACATCCCCACGTGGCCGGGCTTCACGGTCACGAGCGGCGCCTTCGCCTTCGAGAGCGTGCTGTAGACCTCGATCTTCGGGAGCCCCGTCGCCGTCGTCATCGCGCCTCCATTCCGCTCGCTCATTCCACGCGTGTCCCTGCCAGGAGCACGACGCATTCCGCACCGATCGCCAGTTCCTCGCCGATCGGGCCGACGTGCTCGCCCGTCTTCGCCTTGAGCCACACCGCCGAGGCGTCGATGCCGAGGATTCCGGCGATCCGCTCACGAATCGCCGCCCTATGCGGGAGGATTTTGGGCCGCTGGGCAAAAATCACGCAATCCAGGTTCACGACCCGCCAGCCCGCGGCCGCCACCCGCGCGTGAGCGGCCCGGAGCATGGCGGCCGAGTCGCGCCCCTCGTTGGCAGGGTCGCTGTCGGGAAACATCTCGCCGATGTCTCCGAGGGCGGCGCCGCCGAGCAACGCGTCGGTGATGGCGTGCAGGAGCACGTCGGCATCGCTGTGGCCGATCGCCGTCTTGTCGTGGGGGATTCGGATGCCGCCGATGACGAGCGTGTCGCCCGCCCCGAGCCGGTGGGTGTCGTGTCCGAGTCCGATGCGAAACATGCCGCTCCTTTCCGCCGCGTGAGCCGCGAGCGTGCCACCGTTTTCCCCTATACTCCCCGCATGCACAACTCCAGTGGAGAGGCCCGCGCACCGGCCGCCGTGATCGAGGTCGAGGCGCTCGCCAAGAGCTACCGGGTGTTCGACAAGCCCGAGGGCCTCGCCGCGAGCGTGAGGAGCCTGTTCCACCGGCCGAGTCGCGTGGTCGAGGCGCTCAAGGGCGTGAGCCTGGCTGTGGGCCGCGGGGAATTCGTGGCCCTCCTCGGGCCGAATGGAGCCGGCAAGACGACATTCCTCAAGCTGCTCTCGGGGATCATCACGCCCACGCGGGGCACCGCCCGGGTGCTCGGCCACGTGCCCTGGGAGCGGGCCGACGATTTTCGCCGCCGCTTCGCCCTCGTGATGGGCCAGAAGAACCAGCTCTGGTGGGACCTCCCCGCCGCCGAGAGCTTTCGCCTCCATCGGGAGATCTACCGGATCGAGCCGGCGCGGTTCGAGCGGACCCGCGACGAGCTCGTCGATCTGCTGGGGGTGCGGAAGCTCGTGCTCCAGCCGGTGCGCGATCTCTCGCTCGGCGAACGGATGAAGCTCGAACTCGTGGCGGCCCTCCTCCACGAACCGGAGGTGCTGTTCCTCGACGAGCCCACGATCGGGCTCGACGTCGTGGCCCAGCACGCGCTCCACCGGTTCCTCGCCCACATCCAGGCCGAGCGCAGGATGACGATCGTGCTCACGACGCACTACATGAAGGACGTCGCCGCGCTCTGCCGCCGGGCGATCGTGATCACGGACGGATCGATCCTCTATGACGGTTCGCTCGACCAGATCGTCGATCGCTTCACGACGCACAAGATCGTGACGCTCGATCTCGACGACACCCCTGATGCGGCCGAATTCGCCCGCCTCGGCTTTCCCTGCGAGATCCGCGGGCCGCAGGTGACGCTGCGGATCGACCGCCAGCGGATCGCCGACGTGCTCCCCGAGATCCTCCGCGGCCGGCAGGTGCGCGACGTGTCGGTGGAGGACGTGCCGCTCGAGGAGATCGTCGCGGAACTCTTTCGGTCGGGAGCGGTCGCACCGGCCCGGGTGCCGGAGGAGGCGCGGGCATGAGCCGGGCCGACGCCACGCCGCCGTTCCCTGGCCTCCGCGCCTGGTGGACGATGCTCGTGATCTGCCTCGAAGAGCGGCTGGCGTATCGCGGCGACTTCATCCTCGGCACCGCGATGCGGTTCCTGCCGATCGTGACGCAGGTGTTCCTCTGGACGGCGGTGTTCGCCGCGACGACGCGGAGCGACATCGCCGGCTACTCCCGCACCGACATCGTGGCCTACTACCTGCTCACGATGGTCACGCGGGCCTTTTCCAGCATGCCGGGGCTCGCCGGCGGCATTGCCCGCAGCGTCCGTGACGGCTCGATCAAGAAGTATCTCGTGCAGCCGGTCGACTACGTGTCGTTCCTGCTCGCCGCCCGGATCGCGCACAAGCTCGTCTACTATCTGGTGGCGATCATCCCGTTTGCGGCCGTCTTCTTCGTCTGCCGCGGCTATTTCCCCCCGGTGCCCGACGCCGCCACGATCGGGGCGTTCACGCTTTCGCTCGTGCTCTCGTTTCTGCTCGGGTTCTTCATGGAGGCGACGCTCGGGATGCTCGGGTTCTGGTTCCTCGAGGTGTCGAGCATCATCTTCGCCTACATGCTCGTGCAGTACCTGCTCTCGGGCCACATGTTTCCGCTCGACATGCTCGCCGGTGTGCCCACTGGCCTCGCCGGCGTGAGCGTGGCCGACGTCGTGCGCTGGCTGCCCTTCGAATACACGGCGTATTTCCCGGCGGCCGTCTGGCTGGGGAAGATCCGCGGGGCGGAACTCGCGCGGTCGCTCGCCATCGAGGCGGCATGGGTCGTGGCGATGGCCGTGGCCTGCCGCATCGCCTGGTGGCGGGGCACGAGGCGCTATAGTGCGTTCGGAGGCTAGCGTGGCCCGATATTTCTCCATCTTCCTGACGTTCGCCCGCGCGTGCCTCGTCCGCGACATGACGTTTCGGGCGAACTTCGTGCTCGAGTGCCTTACGAGCCTCGGCTGGATGTCGATGAACCTGGCCTTCTACCTGCTCGTCTTCCAGTTCACACCCGAGATCGGCAAGGGCACGGGCTGGACGCGGGAGCCGTTTTTCGCGTTCGTCGCCACCGGGCTCATCATCAACTCGATCGTTCAGGCGCTCTTCATGCCGAGCGCCGAGGAGCTGACCGAGATGGTCCGCACCGGCGGCCTCGACGGCGTCCTCGTGCAGCCGCTCGACGCCCAGTTCCTGCTGTCGATGCACCGGGTCGATTTTTCGTCGTTCGCCAACGGGTTCGTGGGGATCGGACTCTTGGGCTGGGCGCTGGCCCGCATGGACCACGCGCCGCCGACCGTCGTCTGGCTGCTCTATCCGCTCCTCATCCTGTGCGGCGTGGCGATCCTCTACAGTCTGGTGATCATGCTCGCGGCCGCCACGATCCTCCTTGGCCGCAACCAGAGCCTCTACGATTTCTGGTTTTACCTCACCAACTTCTCCCGGTATCCGGCCGAGATCTACGCCGGCCCGTGGGGCGGGCCGCTCCGGGCGCTGTGCACGTTCGTGATCCCGATCCTGCTCGTCGTCAACGTGCCCGCCCGCGTGATCGCGCAGCCGCTCGAAGGCCAGGCCTGGGGACTCGTGTGGCTCGCGGTCACGGCGGCGGTCGCGTCGCTGGTCGTCTCGCGGCTCGTCTTCCAGGCCGCCCTCGCGAAGTATCGCAGCGCGTCCAGCTAGCATGGGACATTCCCGGAACATGCCATGACGACCATTCTCACCTGGCTGCGGCTGCTGCGGATTCCCAATCACGCCACTGCGGCCGCCGACGTACTGGCCGGGTTTCTGATCGTGGCCCGGCCGCGTGAGATCGGGCCGTTGCCACCGGCGTTGTGGTGGGCTCTCGCCGCCAGCCTCGCGTTCTACGCGGCCGGCATGGTGCTCAACGACGTGTTCGACGTGGAACTCGACCGGCGCGAGCGGCCCGAGCGGCCGCTGCCCTCCGGCACGATCGCGGTCGGCACGGCGGCGACGGTGGGCCGCGGCCTGCTCACGCTGGGCAGCCTGGCCGCATGTCTGGCTGCGTTCGGCTCGACCCATCCAGCCGTGGCACTTGTCGGCGCCGCGCTCGCCGCAGCGGTCTGGACGTACGACCGCCACGCCAAGCCGACCGCGTTCGGCCCGGCCGTGATGGGAACGTGCCGCGGCCTCAACTGGCTGCTCGGCATGACGGCCGCCGGCGGCCCCAACGCCCCATCCGACTGGCTGATCCCGCTCGGCATGGGGCTCTACGCCGGCGGCATCACGCTCTACGCCCGCGATGAGGCGGGCCGCAGCCGGGCCGGCCAGCTCGCGATCGCGACGCTCGTGATGCTGGTCGGGCTGTGCCTCGCCGGGGCCTCGACCTGGCTGCTCGCTGCCTCGGGTGAGGGGAGTGCGTGGCTCCGGTCCGGGCGGCTCCTGCCCTGGCTCGCGCTGTGGGCCGTGCTGGCGTCGTCGATTCTCCTCCGCAACGTGCTCGGCATCCTCGATCCGGCGAGCGGCCGCGTACAGCAGGCGGTGGGCAACGCGATCATGTCGATGATCACGCTCGCCGCGGTGCTGGTGCTGCCGGCGTGCGGCGAGGCCTGGGCGATCGTCGTCCTGCTCCTGCTCGTGCCGTTCCTCGTCGGTCGGCAGCTCGTGTCGGCCACCTGAGCAGCTTCGGAGCGCCAGACCATGCGGCTCGGGTTCAGCACCAACGGCATCGGCGACGTCGCCCCGCTCGACGCGGTGCCGATCCTCAAGGACCTCGGCTACGAGTCGCTCGCGATCACGCCCGATCGCCACCTGCTGGATCCGTTTTCGCCGGGCCTTGCCGCCGAGACGGGCCGCTGGAGAAGCGGCCTCGATGCGGCCGGCTTCCACCGCGTGATGGAAACCGGCGCGCGGCACCTGCTCGATCCCGCCCGCAAGCACGAGCCGACGCTCGTCTCACCGAACCGCACCGATCGCGACCGGCGCACCGAATTTCTCGTGCGGGTGATCGACCTCGCCGTCGAACTCGGCGCGCCGGTCGTCTCGCTGTGGTCGGGCATGGCCCGCGACGCGGCCGACGACGAGACGCTCTGGCAACGGCTCACGAGCGGCATCGGTCCGGTGCTCGACCGGGCCGCCGCGCGTGGCATCGTGCTCGGCTTCGAGCCCGAACCGGGCATGTTCATCGACACGCTCGCCCGCCAGGAGGCACTGCACGAGCGACTGGGCCGGCCGGAGCACCTGCGGCTGACGGTCGATCTCGGCCATCTCGAATGCATGGGCGAACGTCCCGCATCCGCGCTGCTGGCCTCCCGGGCCGCCGAGGTCGTGAACGTCCATGTCGACGACATGGTCGCCTGCCGCCACGAACACCTGCCGCTCGGTACGGGCGACGTCGACTTCCCGCCCCTGTTCGCCGCGCTCGCGGCCGCAGGCTACTCCGGCGGCCTGCATGTCGAACTCCCGCGGCAGTCGCACCGCTGGCTGGAAACCGCCCG
Source organism: Planctomycetia bacterium (assembly GCA_009923125.1). Taxonomy (GTDB): domain Bacteria; phylum Planctomycetota; class Planctomycetia; order Pirellulales; family UBA1268; genus RGVT01. The sequence continues at coordinate 133 of RFUD01000121.1, read as the reverse complement.
CGAGTCGGCCACGTTCTTGCGGCGCCTGATGCAGCGCTGATCGTCACTGCAGGTGAGACCCGCCCGCATTCGGAGCCGGCGGTAGGCATGCTCGACTCCGGTCGTGTTGAGAGTACAGGACTCGTGGGTTTTG
>RFUD01000013.1 GCA_009923125.1 Planctomycetia bacterium | reverse complement strand
GCTCAAGGCGGGCAGCCGGGCCTGGAATCCGCTGCGGCAGAAGAAGGAAAACATCGCCCAACTCTGGCACGTGCAGGCCGACCGCCGGGAGCAGATCGAGGAGGCCTTCGCCGGCGACATCGTGGGCGTGATCGGACCGCGGGCGAGCGTCACCGGCGACACGCTGTGCGACGCGAACGAGCCGATCCTCCTCGAGAGCATCCAGTTTCCCGAGACCGTGATCTCGATGGCGATCGAGCCGGAGACGAGCCTCGAGCGCAAGAAGCTCGGCGACGTGCTGGAGATGATGAAGCGGCAGGATCCGACGTTCCGGGCCATCGAGAGCGAGGAGACGGGGCAGACGCTGATCTCGGGCATGGGAGAGCTGCACCTCGAGGTGATCCGCCACCGGCTCGAACGAGACTTCAATCTCAAGTGCCGCGTCCACAAGCCACGGGTGAGTTACAAGGAAACGCTCGAACGGCCGGCCACCGTCGCCGGCTCGATCAACCGCCAGGTGGGCGGGCAGAATCTCGTGGCCACCGTCACGCTCCGCGCGGAGCCGGTCGACGAGCAGGCGGCCGTGACGGTGGAGCAGGGGTGGTTCCCGGAGTCGGAGCACCTGGCCTCGCTCGCGGCGCTGATGACCGAATCGGTCCGCGAGAGCGCGGAGCGCGGCGGTCTCAAGGGCTGCCCCTTGTGGGGCGTGCGGATCGTGGTGCTCGAAAGCCCGATTCCCGATCCGCCGCCGAGCGACGTGGCGATCCGGATGGCGGCGGCCGAGGCGATCGACCGGCTGCTCGACGCGTCCGGCAGCGTGCTGCTCGAGCCGGTGATGCGGGTGGAGGTGACGGTGCCCGAGGAGCATCTCGGCGACGTGATCAACGACCTCCAGCAGCGTCGGGCGATCATCACGAACACCGAGATTCGCGGCGGCATGAACGTGCTCACGGCCGAGGCGCCGCTCGCGAGCATGTTCGGCTATTCGGCCGCCGTGCGCAGCGTGAGCCAGGGGCGGGCGAGCTTCACGATGGCCCCGCTCAAGTACGGCCCCGCGCCGGCCGAGACCGCCGACGCCTTCGTGTGAACTGTTCGCCGCCCGGCGGCAGCCGCTGAAAACCTCAGGGCTCGCGCAGCAGTTCCTTGAGGCGGGCCATCGGCGTGCGACCGATCGGCAGCGGGGCCTCGAGCCCTGCGAAGAACACGAGCATCTGGTCGCGCGACTGCCACTGCGTGGACCGGATCTGCGGAACCTGCACGATCAGCGAACGGCTGATCCGCGCGAAGGCGGGGGACAGGACCGCCTCCCACTCCTGCATGGTGCGACGCACGATCGTCGGCTGCTCGTCGATGATCTGCACGCGGGTGTAGTTCTGCGCGGCTTCGATCCAGGCGATCCGGGCGTACGGCACAACCTCGAAGCCGGTGCCACGCCCGGTCGCCAGCCGCACCGCCTGCCCTTCGTCGCCGGAGATCTCCCGGGCGGCGGTGCGATCACCGTCGGGCGACGGGGCAGCGGCGCCCCGGGCCTCGGCGGTGGCGAATCGCTGCTGGAGCCGATCCATCGTGATCGCCAGGCGGTCGTGATCGAATGGCTTGAGCACGTAGTCGATGGCTCCGGCGCGAAACGCGTCCACGGCGTAGCCGTCGCGGGCCGTCACGAAGACCACCGCCGTGCCCTGTGGGACGCTGCCGAGGAGGTCCACGCCGAGCCGCCCGGGCATCGTGATGTCGAGGAACACGACGTCCGGGGATCGCCCCCGCAGAAACCGCTCCGCTTCGGCGACGCTCTGCGCACGGCCGATCACGTCGACCGATTCGAACGTCTCGAGCATCTCGGCGAGGCGGTCGATCGCCTTGGGCTCGTCGTCGACGAGCAGGGCCGTGATCATCCGGCAATCTCCGAGGGCTCCGGCGCGGCGGGGGTGGCGGAGGTGAGAGCATACTCCTCCGTGAGGGGAATCTGGATCACGACCCGCACCCAGCCGTCGTGGTCAGACGTGGTGACAGTCGCCTCCGGGCCGCCGTGAATGAGCAGCCGTCGCCTCAGGGTATGCAGGCCCGTATTGGTCGTGCCGGCGTGGTCCGGGGCCACCCAGCGGCCCGTGTTGCCGACCTCGATGAACAGTTTGTCGCCGTCGCGCCGGGCTCGCACCGTCACCTGCAGGGGGTCACCGTCCGCCTGGCGTCCGTACTTGAGCGCATTCTCCACGAGCGGCTGGATCATGGCGGGCAGCACCGGGATGCGGCGAATGTCGGTGTCGCAGTCGATCCGGCAGGAGAGCCGGTCACCGAACCGGAACGACTGGATCGTCAGGTAATGCTCGAGGGCGTCGATCTCCCGGCCGAGCGGTTCGAGCGTGGCGACGGGCCGGAGGAGAAAACGCAGGTACTCGGCGAGCGACTGGGTGATCACCTCGATGTCTTCGGGGGAATGCTTGCAGGCGAGGATCGTGTTGAGCGCGTTGAACAGAAAATGGGGACTGATCTGGGCCTGGAGGTGGTGGAGTTCGTTGCGGGCGGCGAGGGCCTCGGCCTCGAAGGCCCGCAGTTCCGTCGCCTGTTGATCCCGCAGCAACTGGTATCCGAAATAGGCCGCCGACCAGGTGGCGAGCGGCATCAGGTTGAGGATGAAACGGGCCGCGATGCCGACCCGTTGAGCGTCCGCGTCGGATCCGGCCGAAGCGATGCCCGCCAGCGTCATGACGCACGCGCCGGCGAGCGGGCCGCCGACCGTCAGCCCCACCTTCGAGATGCCGAATCCGGCGAGCAGTCCCTGGCTGCGGGACAGCGCCCGCAGGGCCGCCGTGAGCACGAATCCGGCGAGCACCCGGCCGCCGATGAACCGGGCGGGATCGGCGAGCGCGGGACGAAAGGCCGTCACGAGGAGCATCGCGACCGCGAACGTGGCGACCCAGAAGGCGGTGTGGGCACACCAGAACGCCAGGCCGGCGGGCGGGCGGAAGCGGGACCCGGATGTCAAGGCAGCGTCCTCCGGCGGCGGCCGCTATGATACCGAGGATCCGCGGGCGGGATCGCTGGGAACCCGCCTTTGCAGGCGTTTGTCGCCCATCCTCCACGTCGGGAGCCTCATCGATGATTCGTCGTCTCGCGTTGTGCGTTGTCTGCCTCGTGGCCGCGGCGGCCCCGGTTCACGGTGAGCAGGTTCATGGTGAGCAGGCCCCAGCGGCGCCCGAAGGCATGGAGATCCTGTTCAACGGGGCCGATCTGTCCGGGTGGGATGGGGATCCCCGGCTGTGGAGCGTGCGCGACGGCGTGATTCACGGGGAAACCACCCCGGAAAATGCGGCCGCCGGCAACACGTTCCTCATCTGGCAAGGGGGCGATGTGGCCGATTTCGACCTCCGGCTGTCGTTCCGCTGCAACGCGGCGAACAACTCGGGGATTCAGTACCGATCCAAACGGATCACCGACCAGACGGCGAAGAACGGGTGGGTCGTCCGCGGCTATCAGCATGAGTTGCGGAACGAGACCACCCTCCCCAACGTGACGGGATTCATCTACGACGAGGGGGGTGGCGTTAACGGCCGGCAGCGGATCTGCCAACTGGGCGAGCAGGCGGTCTGGCCCGCGGAAGGGGGCAAGCGTGTCGTCGCGACGCTTGTGGATCAGGAGGCATTCAACGGCCTGATGAAACTCGACGACTGGAACGAGGTGGTGATCCGGGCCGAGGGCAACCGGATCCGCCATTACCTCAACGGCCGCCTGGTCCTCGATTTCACGGATGAACACCCGCAGGCGCTCGTTGCGGGCGTGATCGCCCTGCAACTCCACGCCGGCAAGCCGATGTGGGCCGAGTTTCGCGACATCCGACTGAAGCGGCTGTGAGATTCCGCCGGAAATCAGGCTGGAATTTCATGGGTTGTTGACACGTCGCGGAAACGCATTTAGTTTCTGGGGCTCGCCGAAAACCGGCCGAAAAGGTTGTTTTCGGCGGTATTTTCCCGATTCATTGGAGTCCGCCGCGTGGCCGGTCCGACACAGGAAATCATCCGCATCCGCATGGAAGCCTACGACCACGCCGTGCTCGATCAGAGCGCGGCGGAGATCGTCGATACGGCGAAGCGGACGAACTCCGAGGTTCACGGCCCGATCCCGCTCCCCACCCGGGTCGAGCGGTACACGGTGCTCTCCAGCCCCCACATCGACAAGAAGGCCCGGCAGCAGTATGAGATCCGCACCCACAAGCGCGTGATCGACATCGTCCAGGCCACCGCCAAGACCATCGAGGCCCTGAACAAACTCAGCCTGCCGGCCGGCGTGGACATCAAGATCAAGGCCTCGTCGCGTTCCTGACGCGACCGAAGCACGGCACGACCACCATCAATCATCCATCAACCTCTCGATTCACCTCTCCATTTACCTCAAGGAGCGCACGAACAGGCATGCTTGGAAGGCGTTGCGGGTAAGGCCCGAAGCGGCCCTGCCGGAAGGCGGGCGGCGGTTTCGGGTGCTCCTGCAGCCAACGGCTTCGAGCGTGATCGCGAGACAGTTGCCGGCGGCATCGTCGTCGGCTCGGCTGTCTTGCCGGCGAAACGAACATGGCTGATTCATCCACGGCGGCTGCGGCCGCCAAGGCCGGTCGCAAGAGTCTGTTGGGCCGCAAGGTCGGGATGACCCAGGTGTTCGATGCCGACGGCACCGTGGTGCCGGTGACCGTGATTGAAGCCGGCCCGTGCCCCGTGCTCTCCGTGCGAACCCCCGACCGCGACGGCTATGCCGCGGTCCAGGTCGGGTTCCTCGACAAGCCGCGACGCCTGGCGAGTCGTGCGGTTCGCGGGCAGGTCGCCAAGCTCGACAGCAAGCGGGGCAAGCGGCTGGCCGAGGGGGGCGTGGCCCCGACCCCCCGGGCGGACTGCGAGCCGAAGCGTTTTGTTCGCGAGTTTCGCGGCTTCTACGAGGGTGCCGAGGTCGGCCAGGTGCTCACCGTCGATGTGTTCGAGGGGGTCGTGTCGGTGGACGTCACGGGCACGACGAAGGGGCGTGGCACGGCCGGTGTCATGAAGCGGCACGGCTTCAAGGGACAGCGGGCCAGCCATGGCGTGAAGAAGGTGCACCGCCACCAGGGCGGCACGAGCATGAACACGTCGCCGGCGCGTGTCTTCAAGGGCAAGCGGATGGCGGGTCGCTATGGCAACGAGCGTTCCACCATGCGGAACATCAGGCTCGTGCGGATCGACAAGGAACACAACCTGCTGCTCGTCAGGGGCGCGGTCCCGGGGCCGAACGGCTCGTTCGTGGTGGTGAAGCAGACCAACAAGATCAAGAGGGTCGGCGGGCCCGCGGCGCCGACCGGCAAGAAGAAGGCAGGTGCGAAGTGAATCTTGCCGTCTACGACATTTCCGGCAAGCAGGTCGGTTCCTACGACATCGATCCTGCCGAGTTGGCCCCGGCCGTCAGCAAGCAACTGCTGCACGATGCGGTGGTGATGTACCAGGCCAATCAGCGGCAGGGCACGATGCGGACGAAGACCCGCGGCGAGGTGGCCGGTTCCACGAAGAAGCTCTATCGGCAGAAGGGTACGGGCAACGCCCGTGCCGGTGCGCGGCGGAGCGGCACGCGTCGGGGCGGCGGCCACATCTTCGCCAAGCGGCCGCGGGACTTCGGCTGGCGCATGCCCCGCAAGGCGCTGCAGACGGCCACGCGGATGGCGCTCGCCGCCCGGCTGGCGGACGACGAGGTGAGGCTCGTGGACAAACTCCCGCTCGCGTCGCCGAAGACGTCGCAGGCGGCCCGGTTTCTCGGGGCCCTGGGGCTCGGCGAAAAGACCGTTCTCGTCTCGCCCGAGAAGCACGACGACAACCTGTGGAAGAGTTTCCGCAACATCGACGGCGTGTCGGTGGCACCGGTCGGCGAGTTGAACGCCTGGTCGATCCTGCGGCCGCGGGTGATCGTGATGACCACGGCTGCCATCGACGCGTTTCGGGCCACCGCGAAGGCGCGGGCCAAGCCGGCCGCCGGCGCGAAGAAGGCCATGCGGCGCGTGGCGTCGCGGCGGCAGTCGTCGGTCGCCGCCGCCAAGCCGGCGCGGCGGGGCTCCTCGAGCAAGAGTTCCTCCTCGAGCAAGAAGGGAAAGTAAGCGATGGCCGTTCCCGTTCCTCCGTCGCCCGCCGTGAACCCGCGGCTCGCCCCGCACCAGGTGCTCGTGCGGCCGTTGCTGACCGAAAAGGGGATGCATCGGGCGACCCGGCACAACGCCTACTCCTTCGAGGTGGTGTCTGCGGCCACGAAGGCCGACGTGCGACGTGCCGTCGAGGAGTTGTTCAACGTCAAGGTCGAGAAGATCGCCGTCCAGAACCGGCTGGGGAAGACCCGACGCAGCCGGATGAAGAGGACCGCCGCGAAGCCGTGGAAGAAGGCCGTGGTCACGCTGAAGCCGGAGTTCAAGATCAACCTGTTCTAGTCGCGGGCCGCGGCTCGACACGTCGAGGAATACAACGATGGGCATTCGCTCCTACAAACCGACCAGTCCCGGCCGCCGCGGCGCGAGCGTGTCCGACTTTGCCGAGTTGACGCCCGGGGCCGAGGCTCCCAAGCAGCTGCGGTTCCGCAAACGGAAGACCGGCGGCCGCAACAACCAGGGGAAGATCACCGCCCGCCATCGCGGCGGTGGTCACGCGCAGCACTACCGGCTCATCGACTTCCGGCGCAACAAGGACGGGATTCCGGGCAAGGTGCACTCGATCCAGTACGATCCCAACCGCACCTGCCGCGTGGCGCTCGTGCATTACGCCGACGGTGAGAAGCGGTTCATCCTCGCGCCGGAGGGCCTGCAGGTCGGGGCCACGGTGTCGAGCGGCGCGGAGGCGCCCCCCGAGGTCGGCAATTGCCTGCCGATGTCGGCGATTCCGCTGGGCATGCAGATTCACAACATCGAGTTGCAGGAGGGCCGGGGCGGTCGGTTGTGTCGTTCGGCCGGTTCCTCCGCCGTGCTCGTGGCCCGGGAGTCGCAGTGGGCCCAGCTCACGCTGCCGAGCGGCGAAATCCGCCGCGTGCCCGCCGCATGCAGGGCCACGATCGGGGCGATCGGTAACTCGGAGCACATGAACGTGGTGCTGGGCAAGGCCGGCCGCAAGCGGTGGATGGGCATCCGCCCGCACGTTCGCGGCACCGCCATGAACCCGATCGACCATCCGCACGGCGGTGGTGAAGGTCGCACCAAGGGCGGACGCCATCCGGTGAGTCCGACCGGCAAGAGCGCCAAGGGTGGCGGCACCCGTAAGCCGCGCAAGCCGTCGAGCGCCGCGATCCTGCGTCGCCGCAAGAGTCGCCGCTACGGCCAGTTGAAACTCCGATAGGAACCACATCATGGGACGCAGCGCGAAAAAAGGCCCCTACGTCGATCCCCGCCTGTTTGAGAAGGTCGATGCGCAGTTGTCGAGCGGCAAGCGCGACCCGATCAAGACCTGGTCGCGATCCTGCACGGTCGTGCCGGAGTTCATCGGGCTCACGTTCATGGTCCACAACGGCAAGCAGCACGTGAAGGTCTTCGTCACGGAAGACATGGTCGGCCACAAGCTCGGCGAGTTCGCCCCGACGCGGACCTTCCGCGGCCACGGCGGCAAGGTGAAGGAGGCGGCGACGCCGTCCCCCGCCGGCAAGTAGCCCTTCGCAAAAAACCAGGTGATCCATGCCCTACACAGCCACGCATAAATACGCCCGCATCAGTGCCCGCAAGGTGCGGGCGCTCGCCGACCTCGTTCGCGGCAAGTTCGCCGACGAGGCGCTCGACATCCTCCGCTTCCAGCCGCATCGCGGGGCCCGGATGCTCGAGAAGGTGATCAAGAGCGCCCTGGGGAATGCGGAGCACGCGCAGGTGGCCGGCGTGGACGATCTCGTGGTCGTCGATGCCAGGGTGGATCAGGGGCCGATGTTCAAGCGGATTCGTCCGCGGGCCCGCGGGATGGCGTTCGGGATCAAGCGGCGGATGTCGCACATCAAGGTGGCGCTCGACAGCGCCGAGTAGGCGAACGAGAGAAGTCGACAAAAGGCACCAAGCACATGGGTCAGAAAGTACATCCCACCGGATTTCGCACCGGCATCACGGAGCCGTGGAAGAGCCGTTGGTACGCTTCGAAGAAGGAGTTCCGCGACCTCCTCATGGAGGATTTCAAGGTCCGGCGGTTCCTGAAGACGAAGTACCGTGCCGCCGCGATTCCGAAGGTGGAGATCGAGCGGACGCGCGACGAGGTGAAGGTCATCCTTCACTCGGCCCGGCCCGGCGTGATCATCGGGCGGAAGGGGCAGGAGGTGGATCGGCTGCAGGAGGAACTCCAGGAACTCCTCGGGCGGCGGGTCAACCTCAAGGTGGAGGAGGTCTCGCGTCCCGAGATCCAGGCGCAGCTCATCGCCGAGGACATCGCCGACCAGCTCGTCAAGCGGGCTGCGTTCCGGCGGACGCTGAAGCGGGCGCTCGACACGACGATGGACGCCGGCGCGAAGGGTGTGAAGATCCAGCTCGCGGGCCGGCTGGGCGGGGCGGAAATGTCGCGGTGCGAGAAGGCGATCGCCGGCTCGATGCCGCTGTCCACGCTGCGGGCCAAGATCGACTACGGGTTCTGCGAGGCTCCGACCGCGCAGGGCAACATCGGGATTCAGGTTTGGGTCAACCAAGGCATGTACGAGGAGAACGGCGATGGCGCTGATGCCCAAGAGGGTCAAGCACCGAAAAAGCCAAAGAGGTCGTATAAGAGGTGACGCCTCGCGCGGCAACCGCGTGGTGTTCGGCGACTTCGGCCTCCAGGCCGAGCAGCCGGGCTGGCTCGCCGCCGCGACGATCGAAGCCGGCCGCATCGCGGCCCAGCAGTACCTCCGCACGGAGGGACGGCTCTACGTGCGCGTGTTCCCCCACAAGTCGATCACGTCGATCCCGCTCGAGACCCGCATGGGCAAGGGCAAGGGCGAGCCGGAGTATTGGGCGGCGGTCATCAAGCCTGGTGCCATCCTGTACGAGATCGGCGGCGTCTCGGAGGAGGCGGCCCGGGTGTGCATGGCCCGGCTCGCGCACAAGATGCCGATCCGTGTCCGGTTCGTGAAGCGGCGGGCGATGTAAGGAACAACGACCATGAGCACCACCAAGGCCCGTGAACTGCGTGACATGAGCGAGGAGCAGATCCGCCTCGTCTGGAAGGAAGCGGCCGAGTCGCTTTTCCGGCTCAAGATCCAGGCACAGACGGAGAAACTCGCCGCACCGTCGGAGGTGCGGCGGCACCGCCGCACCATCGCCCGGTGCCAGACCATTCTCGCCGAGCGGCAGAAGCAGGCCGCGAGCGCCACGTAGGAGACAGGAACAGCCCCCATGCCCAAGCGAATCGAGACAGGAACCGTGACCAGCGCGGCCTCGGCCAAGACCCGCCGCGTGGAGATTCCGCGCGTCGTGCGGCACGACAAGTACGGCCGCATCCAGCATCGGCGGACGGTGTGCCACGTGCATGACGAGGGAGAGGAGTCGCAGCCCGGCGACACGGTCGAGATCGTCGAGTGCCGTCCGCGCAGCCGCCTGAAGCGCTGGGAGCTCGTGCGTGTGGTCGCCAAGAGCAAGGCGGTCGACGTGGCTTCGCTGCGGAGCGGTGCCCGGGCCACCGAGTTGCGGGAAAGTGCCGCCCGCGCCGAGGAGGCCGCCGCCTCCGGTCGCCGCATCGCCGAGGAAGGAACCGCGACATGATCCAGATGCAAACCCGGCTCGTCGTGGCCGACAACACCGGCGCCAAGGAAGTGATGTGCTTCAAGGTGCTCGGCGGGAGCCGCAAGCGGACCGCCGGCCTGGGCGACATCATCGTGTGCAGCGTGAAGAGCGTGATCGCCGGCAGCGAGGTGAAGAAGAAGGCGGTCGTCAAGGCCGTGATCGTCCGCTGCAAGCGGCCGACACGGCGGGATGACGGCAGCTACGTGCAGTTCGACTCCAACGCCTGCGTGATCATCGACAACGAAAAGAACCCCAAGGGCACCCGCATTTTCGGTGCGGTCGCCCGCGAACTGCGTGACCGGAATTTCATGAAGATCGTCAGTCTGGCGAGCGAGGTGGTGTGATGTTGATCCGATCGGGCGATCTCGTCGAGGTGCGGACCGGCAACGCGCGGGGGACGCGCGCGAAGGTGCTCACGGTGCAGCCGACGAAGGGCCGGCTGGTGGTGGAGGGCGTCAATCGCGTCTACCGCCACGTGAAGCGCAGCCAAAAGAACCAGCAGGGCGGACGGCTGTCGAAGGAGATGCCGATCGACGCGTCGAACGTGCTGCTCGTGTGCAGCGCGTGCGGCAAGCCGACCCGGCTCGGCGTGAAGATCGCCGCCGACGGCGGGCGGTCGCGGGTGTGCCGGGCCTGTGGCGCCGATCTGGGCGTGCTCAAGCGGGCCAAGGCGACCCGGGCGGTCACGAAGCAGTAGGCACCGGGAACGCGACGAACACGACACGAATCAGGACCAAGGAACGTTTCGATGGCGAAGAAGACGAAGGCGGCGCAGGTGTCGGTCGAACCGGCCGGCACCCCCAGAATGCTCGAGCACTACCTGACGACCGTGCGGCCGGCGCTCGGCAAGGCGCTCGCGCGGACCAATCCGCATGCGATCCCCAAGCTCGAGAAGATCGTGGTGAACATGGGCGTCGGCGTGGCCGTGACCGAGAAGAAGTACCTCGAGGAGGCCCTCGGCGCCCTGGCCCAGGTCACGGGGCAGAAGCCCGTGGCGACGCTGTCGAAGGCCGCCGTGTCGGGCTTCAAGCTCCGGGAAAACCTGCCGATCGGCTGCAAGGTCACGCTCCGCGGGCGGCGGATGTACGAGTTCCTCGACCGGCTCGTGTCGCTGGCCCTGCCCCGGGTTCGCGACTTCCGCGGCCTGTCGAGCACGGCGTTCGACGGACATGGCAACTACAGCCTGGGACTCTCGGAGCAGATGGTGTTCCCGGAGATCAACCCCGACAAGTACACCCGCCCCCAGGGGATGAACATCACGCTCGTCACGACGGCCAGGACCGACGACGAAGCGCGTGACTTCCTCCGGGCGATGGGCGTTCCGCTCAAGAAGGATGGCGAGGATGGGGGTGCCGCGGCGTAGCGGCATCCGGACCGAAGACGAGCACGGCCCCCGAGGCCGACGCACTGGAATCGAGTATGGCGAGCAAGTCCAAGATCGCGGCCGCGAAGCGTCCACCGAAGTTTTCCACGCGCAAGGTGCATCGTTGCATGCTCTGCGGTCGTCCCCGTGCCGTGTACCGCAAGTTCGGCACGTGCCGAATCTGCTTCCGGAAGCTCGCCGACCAGGGCTGCATTCCGGGTGTCCGGAAGGCCAGCTGGTGACCGGCTGGTGGTGTTGATCAGGAAAGGTTCCCCATCGTGGCAGGCAGCAGGGTTTCCCAAGCAGCAAGGGCTCTTTTGACATGATGACCGACCCCATCGCCGACATGCTCACCCGCATCCGCAACGCGGTGCGCGTCGAACGCGCCACCGTCGAGGTGCCGAGTTCGAAGGTGAAGCGCGGCGTCGCCGACGTGCTGAAGCGCGAGGGCTACATCTGGGACTGGCGCGAGGTGGAGTCGGAGCCCGTGGCGAAGCTCCAGCTCGAGCTGAAGTACGGGCCCAACGGAGAGCGGCTGATCCGGCACATCAAGCGAGTCAGTTCCCCGGGCCGGCGGGTGTACAGCCGATCCGTGCGGCTCCGGCCGGTGCTCGGCGGGCTCGGCATCTCGATCCTCTCCACGTCGAGCGGCGTGGTGAGCGACCGCGAGGCCAGGCAGCGGAAGCTCGGTGGCGAAGTGCTCTGCGAGCTTTGGTAATCAGAAAGGCAGTGCAGCAATGTCCCGTATCGGCAAGGCACCCGTGCAGTTACCCAAGGGCGTGAAGGCGGCCGTCGAGGCCGGCGCGCTCAAGGTGGAGGGGCCGCTGGGCAAGCTGGAGCAGCGGCTCCATCCGGCGGTCAGCATCGACATCGATCAGGCCGCCGGGCTGCTGACGGTGAAGCGGTCGGACGACACCCGTGTGTCGAGGTCGGTGCACGGCCTGTCGAGGGCCCTGGCGGCCAACATGGTCGAGGGGGTGACCAGGGGCTATGAAAAGAAGCTGGAGATCGTGGGCGTCGGCTACATCGCCGCCATCCAGAAGAACGTGCTCCAGCTGCGGGTCGGTTTCGCCAACGAGTTGCAGGTCCCGATTCCGGCCGGCCTGACCGTCACCTGTCCCGACCAGACGCACGTCGTCATCAAGGGTATCGACAAGCAACTCGTCGGCCAGTTCGCCGCCGAGGTGCGGGCCTTGCGCAAGCCCGAGCCGTACAAGGGCAAGGGTATCCGGTACGAGAATGAACAGGTTCGCCGCAAGGCGGGCAAGGCCGTCACCAAGTAGCAAATCAGCCAGTAGGAAGAGCGTCTCATGGACCACGCCCGTACGATCCTCCGCCAGCGCATCCGCCGCCGCAACCGCGTGCGTCGTTCCCTCCGAGGGACCGCCGAACGTCCCCGGCTGGCGGTGTTTCGCACCCACAAGCACATCTACGCCCAGGTCATCGACGACATGGCCGGCCGGACGCTGGCGTCGGCCAGTTCCATGGACAAGCAGATCCGCGATTCGATCGGGTTCGGCGGCAACAAGCAGGCCGCCGAGGCGATCGGCCGGGCCGTGGCCGAGCGGGCCCAGGCTGCGGGCGTGACGAAGGTCTGCTTCGACCGCGGTGCGTTCCGCTACCACGGCCGCGTCGCGGCGCTGGCCGATGCGGCCCGTGCGGCCGGCCTCGAATTCTGAGCCACACATCCCTGGGAGCATGAATCCAGTGTCCACCGGAAGCAGAGATCGGGAGTCCCGCGGCGGCGATCGGGGCGGCGAGCGCGTGAGCGGTGAATTCGCCGAAAAGGTGGTGAAGGTTCGCCGCTGTGCCACCGTGGTCAAAGGCGGGCGGCGGTTCAGCTTCGCCGGGCTCGTGGTGGTCGGAAACGGACGGGGCAAGGTCGGCTGCGGCTATGCCAAGGCCAACGAGGTGCCGCCGGCGGTCGAGAAGGCGATCAAGGACGGGATGAAGAACCTCGTCGAGGTGCCGGTCGAGTCGGGCACGATCCCGCACCGCGTCGAGGGGACGAGTGGCACCGCGAAGGTGATCATGCTGCCGGCGGGCCCGGGCACGGGCATCATCGCCGGCGCCGCCGTCCGTGCGGTCTGCGAGTCCGCCGGAATCCACGACGTCCTCACGAAGGCCCATGGCTCGACGAACCCGGTCAATCTGGTGAAGGCGGCGATCGAGGCCCTCAAGCAGCTCCGTACGAAGGCCGACGTGGAGCGGCTGCGCGGCGTGTCGCTGTCTTGACCGGCCGGGATCGGACACCAGCACTCAACACATCGGTATCCAGAGAGGGATTGGCATGAAGATCAGCGACGTCAACCGCGGCGTGCAGAAGAACAAGAAGCGCATGCGCGTGGGCCGTGGGCCCGGTTCGGGCAAGGGGCGCACGGCCGGGCGCGGCAACAAGGGCCAGGGCCAGCTCGCGGGCTGGTCGGCCCCCGCCATCTTCGAAGGCGGTCGGATGCCGATCATTCGCCAGATCCCGAAGCGGGGATTCAACAACCGCCACGGCCTGCTCGTCGCCGCCGTGAACGTCGATGACCTGGATGCCTCCTTCGCGAGCGGCGCCGAGGTGAGCCCGGCGACGATCAAGCAAGCCGGCCTGGCCAAGGGCATCTGGCACGAGCTCAAGATCCTCGGCGACGGGAAGCTCACCAAGGCCCTGAAGGTTTCCGCGCATCACTTCAGCGCCCAGGCCCGTCAGAAGATCGAGGCTGCCGGGGGCACGGCCACCGAGCTTCCCGGGGCGGCTCCGGTCGAAAAGGGAAAGAAGAAGGCGGCTCGGAAAAAGCCGACTGTGTAGCCGGGCCGCCGACGATGTAGGCTGACGGCGGAAAGCACCACAGGAGTCGGAGTCGTGCTGGAAAAACTGCGGATCATCTTCACGATCCCCGAACTGCGGCAGAAGATTCTGCTGACGCTCGGCCTGCTGGCGATCTACCGGGTCGGCTGGCAGGTTCCCCTCCCGATCGTCGATCCCAAGGCCATGACCGCCTTCGCGGAGGAGGCCGGAGGCATCGGCGACCTGCTGAAGACGGTGGCCGTGTTTTCCGCCAGCCAACTCTCGCAGGCCACCATCTTCGGGCTGGGCATCATGCCCTACATCTCGGCCTCGATCATCTTCCAGCTCTTGGCCACCGTCTGGCCGCCGCTCGAGCGTCTCCAGAAGGAGGGGGAGGCGGGTCGGAAGAAGATCAACGAGTACACCCGCTACGCGACCGTGTTGATCTGCATCGTGCAAAGCTGGGCGTATGTGGCCTTCTTGGCGAATGCCCGCGTCGGAGACACGTCGCTGATCCAGTCGAGTTTCCTCGTGGATGGCCGACTGCCGCTCATCTGGCAGTTCGTCGCGGTGATGACGATGACGGCGGGCACGGTGTTTCTGATGTGGCTCGGCGAGCAGATCGACGAGTTCGGCATCGGCAACGGGATCAGCCTGCTGATCATGGCTGGCATTCTGGCGGCCATGCCCAGCGCCCTGGTGCAACTCGGGAGCGACACCACGTGGGAGCTCGGCGGCGGCGGCGGCAAACTTGGGATCGAGACGCTGCTCGTCCTCGCGGCCCTGTTCGTCGGCGTGGTGGCGGGCGTCGTGTTCATGACGCAGGGGCAACGCCGCATCCCCACGCAGAGCGCCTATAATTTCTATTTCCACCTACCGGGAGATCATCCTCCCGATTTG
>RFUD01000120.1 GCA_009923125.1 Planctomycetia bacterium | reverse complement strand
CGATATAACTGTTCGCGAGGCCGGAGCCGCAGGCTCCGGTTTTTTCCGGTCCGACTTCGTGACGAATTTCACGAAGTGCCCTGACAGGGCCGGAATTCGCATTTCCGTCGCCGCCGTCTCCAGCCCGGGGCTGTGGCACCTCGCGTGCCACAGCAGGCTCCTGGCGGCCGACGGCGGGCCGATTCCGACCCCCGCCGACCACCTGAACGAGAAACACGCCGAGCACGACGAGCAACGCCAGCGCCACGGCCGCTGCCGCCCACGCCGGCCAACCCGTGCGGCGTTCGTGCGTCTCGGTACGCGGCCGTTCCGCAGCGTCCACCTCGAGAGCGGCATGTACGGCGCGGGCGTTTTCGACCGCCTCGTGCCTCGCGTTCTCCTCGGCCGGTTCGCCGGAGCGGTGCCGCAGCGCCGCGAGAAGTTTTGCCCGCCCCGCCTCGTCGAGCGGCAACGTCGCGGCCGGATCCCGCGCGACGCCCGCCAGGATCTCGTGGCAGGCCGCCACCTCGGCCAGGTGCATGTCCGACTCCAGGCAGATCCGCTCGAACGTCTCCAAGCGCTCCGGCTCGAGGCAGTTGTCGAGGTACTCCGCCACCGAATTGGCGTCGGCCCCCAGACCGCGGCCGTCGAGACGGGGGGCGGGGATACCGGGCTGCCCGATCACGCGGCGGATCCGCGTCGACAGTTGCTGCGCGGCGGTGCTGCCGGCGAACTTGGCGTCGAGTTCCTGCTGCTCGGCTGGCGGCAGAACGCGATCGAGACAGGCGAGGAGGGTGCGGAGCGTCAGACGCATGGCGGCGGTCCCCGGGGTGTTGCAACCTTATTCGTGGCGGCCCACGGGATATTCCGTACGGGAATTCCCGTTTTCGGCCGGAAGACCGAAAAATGGCGTCATTTTTCCGCGGGTCGATCCGCCGCCACCCCAGCAACGTAGAAAATCCGATGCCCCGGTCGGGCGGCCGCCCCGCCCGGGCGTCCTAGACTGGGGGAAACGGGAGACGTTGCGATGGCTGCCATGACACGGCTTCGCCGCCAGGCGATCCTGCGACAGGCGACCGGGTACATCGAACTCGGCGAACTCCTCGTCGATGCGGCCACCCCCCTGCCCGCGTCGGCCCGGCGAGTGTTCGAACGGGCCTTGGAAATGCTCGCCGAACTGCCGGAACCGACCCGTTCGCTGCCGCACGCCAAACTGCTCGAAGGGGAGGCCCTGCGGGCACTCGGCCGGTGGGACGAGGCGCTCGTCCCGCTGCGGACCGTGACGGAGTCGGAGCCGGATCGGATCGAGGCCTGGCTCGGGCTCGGCTGGTGCCTGAAGCGGCTCGGGCGACTCGACGATGCGATCGCCGAACTGAAGCGCGGCATCCTCGCCGCGCCGCGGCAGCCCATCCTGCACTACAATCTGTCCTGCTACCTGTCGCTCGACGGGAGCGTGCAGGCGGCGATCGAGCACCTCACGCAGGCGATCGCGATCGATGGACGGTTTCGCGTCCTCACGGAGGCGGAGCCGGACTTCGATCCGATCCGCACCGACCCGCGGTTCGTCGCGGTCACGAGCGTCACCGTGTAGCGGTTCGCGAACCACGGCCGCCCTTCCCGATGACGAGCCCGGCACTCCAGGAGATCGTCGCCCTGCTCGGGTGCCCCGCCGCCGGGCATCCTGCGCAATATCTGTACGACGGCGCACTTGCCGGCGCGGGCCTGGATTGGCGTTTCCTGACGCTCGACGTGCCCATCGAGCGGGCCGGCGACGCGCTCCGCGGAGCGGACGCCATGGGCTTCCGGGGCTGCGTGCTTTCCGGGCCGCTGCGGGCCGCCGCACCGTCCCACCTCCATGCCGTCTCGCCCACGGCCCGGTTCGCCGGCGCCGTGAGCCTCGTGGAGCGGCAGCCGGAAGGTCTCGTGGGTCACATGACCGACGGCCGCGGCCTGCTCGAGACGCTCCGGGCCCACTGCGACCCGGCCGGAGAACGGGTGCTGCTCGTGGGGGCCGGCGCCGCCGCCCGCGCGGCGGCCCTCGAACTCTCCCTCGCCCGGGCGGCGGAGATCCTGGTGTGCAACCGCACCGCCGAGCGGGCGGAGGAACTCGTGGCGGCGCTCGCCGGGATCGACGGCGCTCCGGCGTCGGTCCTGCCCTGGGGCGGCGAGATCGCCATCCCCGAGCAGGTCGGCATCGTGGTCGTGGCGGTGCCCGCCGAGGCGGGACTGCGGTTCGCGGAAGTCCGCCGCAACCTCGTGGTCGCCGACTTCGCGCTCGTGCCCCAGCCCTCTCCGGTGGTCTGCGCCGCGCAGCGACAGGGCGCATGCACGATCGACGGGCTAGAGATCCACTGCGCGACGACCGCGATCGACTTCCAGACCTGGACGGGCATCGAGCCCGATACCGACCTTCTCCGCGAACGGCTCGACGAGTTTCTCAACGCGTGAGCGTCGGGGCGGGCTCGCCTACTTGGCGTATTCCTTGAGGAAGCCCTTGAACTGCACGAGGTGCTCCTCTTCATCGGCCAGCAGGCGGATGCACAGGTCCTGCGTCACGTAGTCCTCCCCTTCCACCGCCTTGATGATCTTCTTGTACTGGGCGCAGGCGGCCTCCTCGGCGGCGATCACGCTCTTGATCACGCCGACGACATCGGTCGTGTCGGCGACCGGCTGGATCTGGCCGCCCATCTTCAGGTCCGCCGATCCGGGAATGTGGCCGCCGAGCTGCTTGATGCGGTTGGCGAGCTGCTGGGCGTGTCCGATCTCTCCCGGCACGTCCGCACCGAGCGACTTCTTGATCTCCTCGGCCCGCACACCGTCGAGGTTCACGCTGTTGGCGAGGTAGTTCATCACCGTCTCGAGCTCCATGCCGTAGCTCTCGAGCAGCAGGGCGATCGTCTGTTGCGTGGTCGCGGCCATGGCAAACTCCTCGTGCGGGGGACTCGTGGGGGGAAACGGGTTCAGGCCGCCGCCGGCGCGGCGACGCGTTCGATTTTCTTGAGCAACGCGGCCGCGCTCGACCGCACGTCACCGACGGGGTCGGCCGACACCGCCTTGACGCGTTCCACGATCGCGGCCGGGGGGGACTCGTGCCCGGCATCGACGAGCAACGCCACGCCCCGCAGGGCGTTCACCACCACGAGGGCCCGCTTGTACCGCTGCGACTGGGCCGCGGCATCGTCGGCGGCACCCGGGGCGATGTCGGGCAGCGCGAGCATCTCGCCGAGCCCTTCGTAGGCTTCGGTCCGGCCCTGCCTGGCCAGGCCCAGCGCCGCGTTGAACCGCACGTCGTCCACGGTGTCGGCCGTCAGGCCCAGCAGCCGCTCGACGGCCGGCTGGCCCCCGAGCACGCCGAGCGTGAACGCCGCCGCGGATCGCAGCGCAGCGTCGTCGCTCCGGGAGGCGCCGATCACCGACTCGGTGGCCGCGACGGGGTCGGCGAGCCCGCGACCCGAAGCCACGAGATTCGTCTGCAGGACCGACAGCGCCTCGACGGCGGCCCGCGCCGTCTGCGGATCGTTCGCGTCGCCCGCCCGCTGGATCAGCGGAGTGGCCGCCGAGGGCAGGGAAAACTCGCCGAGTGCGCGGCACAGGTAGACCCGCAGCGTCTGCGACTGTTCCCCGGTGCGGCCGCTCGCCGCCTCCTCCGACAGGATTCTCCCCAGTTCGCGGGCCAACGCCTCGTCCTCCTTCAAGGCTCCGCCGCCGGGGCCGCGCAGGTCGTTGGCCAGGTTGAGAGCCGCCTGCCAGCGGCCCTCATTGTCGCGCTGCAGCGTGCGCACGTACGCCTGCGGGTCGTTGCCCAGGTGGGCGAGCCAGTGGAACGCCAGCCAGACACAGACGATGATGGAGACGATGATTCCCGGCACCAGGAACAACTGCACCAGGAACGCGGCGCTCGGCGGCTCGACGGGCGGCAACGCGTCGTCGGCGGACAGCGGCCGATTGGAATCTGCCATGAACGGTTTCCCGGGCGGTGAATCGCTGCGGAAAGTCTAGGGGAGAGGCCCCGTGCGTCAACGTCACGCCCCCGCCGAAGGGACCGTCTGGCTGGACGCCGATGCGGACACGGTCGAGGAACACCTCGCGCTCGACGAGGCGCTGCTCGAGGAGGCGCACACCGGCACGCAGAAGACGACGGTGGTCCGGACCTGGATGGCCCGCGAGCCGGTGGTGGTCGTCGGGTCGTCGAGCCGCCTGGAAGACGAGGTCGATCTCGACGCCTGCCGGGCCACCGGCGTGCGGATCGTCCGGCGGCCGAGCGGCGGGCTGACGGTGCTGCTCGGCCCGGGCTGTCTGATGTGGTCGGTCGTCGAGTCGTTCCCGGACGCGGCGCCCTCGATCGACCGCATTCACGCCCGGATGCTCGACCCGCTGTGCGCCGCCCTGTCCCGTGTCGTGCCGACGGCGGGCGGCGTGATCCGCCGTGGTTCGAGTGACCTCGTCGTCGCCGGGGACACCGGCCCGCGGAAGGTGTCCGGCAACGCGCTGCGGGTGCGGCGCCACGGCGTGCTGTATCACGGCACGCTGCTCGACCACTTCGACCTCGAGCTCGTGGGCCGCGTCCTCCGGCATCCGCCGCGCGAGCCCGCGTACCGGGCAGGTCGGGCCCACGGCGCGTTTCTGGCGAACCTGGGGCTGGGAACGGCCGCCCTGAATGCCGCCGTCCGCGACGCCTTCGCGCCAGCGTGCTGTCGCAGCGACTGGCCGCGGGCACGGGTCGCGGAACTCGTGGCGCTGCGATACTCCCGCCCCGAATGGAACGCGCGGCTGTAGGCCCGGGACAGACGCGGCCGTGGCGGCCGTGTCGTAGGGGTTGGGGCGATCGGGAAACCTGGCGAGACGCGCCCGGCCTTGAGGATTGAAAAGACTCCCGCGCGGGCAGTCACCTCGCCGGTGCGGTCCCGCCGATAGACACCATGGCAGGAGCCGGGGCTGTTGACCGGGTGCAAGCCCGAAAAGCAGCCTATCGCCGCCGGAAACGGCACGGTATGGTTCCGACCCCGACCGACAGGACGTCGTTCGATACGCCCGCGACAGGAGGTTGCCTCTGATGCGTCTGAACATGCATGCCGCCGATGTGCGGCACATCGTCACGCGATACTTCCTCGAGTTCGGCGCCGAGGCGGTGGACGTCGCCGACGTCCAGGAAAACATCCGCATCGACCGCGGCCGCTGCGTCGCCCGCTGCTACCGCGTGGCCGAGATGTTCGCGATGTGGCTGATCGACGTCGGCGTCCTGCAGTTCTACGGTGCCGACGGCGAGATGCTGCACACCGTGAACCTGTTCACGGAACTGCAGCCGCAACGGGCCGCCGCCTGACGCCGGGGCGTTCCGGGATGGATCGCCCGGGCCACCGGGCCGGCGCCCGGCCGCCATCCGGGTCCTGTTGAGTGAATCGCCGTTGGGTTTCCGCGGGGGCGGGAAGGAATCATGCCGCGCCGAGCGTCTCAGCCACAGTTGTCGATCGTGATCCCGGCACCGAGCGATCCGGCGGCGCTCGAGGACACGCTCGTGAGCGTGCTGGAAAAACGCCCCGCGGACAGCGAGGTGATCGTCTCGCTGGGCTGCTCGTACGACGATCCCTGGAACATTTCCGAGGAGGTCACGTTCATCCAGGCGCCGATCGGGTCGAGCCTCGTCGCCTGCACCAACGTGGGAGTCGCGGCGAGCAACGCCGCCGTGACTCACGTCCTGGCCGCGGGCTGGCGGGCCACCGAGGGCTGGACCGACGGACCCCTGGCGCAGTTCGACGACGACCGCGTCGCGGCCGTGATCCCGCTGACGGTCGCGGAAGACGACAGTTCCCGGGTCCTCGGGGCCGGCATTCGTTGCGGCCGGGGTGGTCGCCGGATTGACATCGGCTCGGGCAGGCGGGCCGCGTCGCCCCACGGACCGACGCTCGAGGCGGGGTTCTGGCGGACCGACGTCCTCCGTCGATCCGGTCCCGGGTTCTCCACCGCCTGCGGCGACAGTTGCGCCGATGCCGACATGGCCGTCACGCTCGCCCGCGGCGGCTGGAACGTGGTCACCGACGACACCTCCCGCGTGATCGCGGGTCCGGCCCGCGGCCGCAAGGCCCCGTTCCTTGCCGGACTGCATGCCGAGCGACTGTTCTGGCGGTCGCTCGTCGGGCAGTCGCTGCCGCTGGCGCTCGCGGCCCACGGCCTGGAGGTGGCGAGGCACGCCGTCGCACGGGCCCCCTTCGGCACCCTGCCGATGCTCGCCGGCCGACTGGTGGGCCTGCTGCAGTTCGGCGCCTACCTGCCTCGCGCGCGGCAGCTGCGGTCGCTCATGCGGGTCACGGACGCCCGTCCGCCGGTGGAGGAGGCTCCCACCATCCGCATCGACGGGCCGCACGGCGTGCTGCCGCGGCCCCGGCGGCGGGACGACGCGGTGCCGATGCGGCGTTCCGCCTGACGCCGGCGCATCCTTTTTCCGCGTGCGGCAGGCTGATAGACTCGGGTCGTTCCGCTCCCGTAGCTCAATTGGATAGAGCGTCAGCCTCCGGAGCTGAAGGTTACAGGTTCGATCCCTGTCGGGAGTATTCGGAGGGCGCGAGGCCGGCCGTCAGGAAGACGACCGACGCGCCCGGAGGTCAGTCCTCGCGGCGGCCTCGGCGGGGCCGCCGTCTCTTGGCCTGGGCCGCCATCCGCTCGAGGGCGGCCTGCGCGACCCTGGCCTGCGCCTCCCGCAACTGTTCCTCGGACGCGACCCCCATCCGCTGCAGCAGCGTGAACCAGCCCACCTCGTAGCCGTGCAGCCGGTTTTTCCCGGGCTTTCCCATCATCGCCTCGCTTTCCTGGTTGTGGCAGCCATGTCAACGCGCGAAGATTGAACCGGAGCCGGGGGACAACCTTGGTCCCCGCCACCGGCCCGCGAGCCCTCCCGTCATGCCGAAACGCCCATCACCTTCCGATGCCCAGGCGCTCGAGAAGCTCCAGGCGACCGAGCAGGCGCTGCGGGCCGAGCGAAAGACGCTCCAGCAACTGTTGCGCACGCAGGAGCGCGAACGGCAGCTCGTGTCGTACGAGATCCACGACGGCCTCGCGCAGTATCAGGCGGGGGCC
>RFUD01000119.1 GCA_009923125.1 Planctomycetia bacterium | reverse complement strand
GCGCCGCGATCCAGCCTGACGTCGGCCTTGCCCCCCTCGATCGCCAGGCGGAAGGGAATCTCGATCCTGGTCGCAATGTCTTCGCCGGCCGCCTGCGCCGGCCGCCGGCGCCCGCGGGCGGTCTTGGCCCCGCCGCCGAAAAGGTCGCCGAACCCACCGCCTCCGAAGAGGCTCTCCAGGTCGATCTCGCCGCCCGGGAATCCGCCGCCGCCGGGGAACGGACCGCCGCGGGCCCCGGTCCAGCCGCCGCCGGGACCGCCCGCGCCGACTCCCTCGAACGAACTGCCGTAGCGGTCGTACATCTCCCGCTTGCTCTGGTCGTTGAGCACGTCGAACGCGGTCTGCACCTGCTTGAACTTCTCCTTCGCCGACTCGTCGTCGGGATGGAGGTCGGGATGGTACTTTCGCGCCAGCTCGCGGTACGCCTTGCGGATGTCGTCCGCCGACGCGGTCCGCGGCACGCCCAGCGTCTCGTAATGGTCGTCGGCCATTCCCCCATCCTAGGAAAGGCCGACGAGCCGGTTCAAGGAGCGGATGCGATCTCGCCGCCGCCACGTCGCTCCAGGAACTCGATCTGGCAGCGGACCGCCGGCTGCCCGTCGGCCGGCGTGAGCCGGTGGAAGACGCCGTGCTCGTCGAGGGCGCGGGCCCGCATGTTGTCGGCCAGATACACCGGAATGATGTCGCGCAGGATCCGTTGCTTGAGCTCCGGCGCGAGGATCGGAAACATCACCTCCACCCGCCGGAAGAAATTCCGCGGCATCCAGTCGGCGCTCGCGAGGTACACCTCCGCGTCGTCATCCGGGCCGAACACGTAGACGCGGCTGTGCTCGAGGAACCGATCCACGATGCTCCGCACGCGGATCGTCTCGCTCAAGCCCCGCACCCCCGGACGCAGGCCGCAGATCCCGCGGGCGATGATGTCGATCGGCACGCCCGCCCGGCTGGCCTCGTACAGCGCCTCGATCACCCGGTGATCGACGAGCGAGTTGAGCTTGGCGAAGATCCGCGACGGCCGCCCTTCACGGGCCCGCCGCGCCTGGCCCTCGATCAGTTCGAGCGTGCGCCGGTGCAGGTCGTTGGGGGCGACCACGAGCCGCTGCCAGTCGTGGCCCTGCGAATACCCCGTCAGCAGGTTGAACAGCGCCGACGCGTCCTCGGCCACCGCCTCGTCGGCCGTGAACAGGCCGAGGTCGGTGTAGATCAGGGCCGTGGTGGGGTTGTAGTTGCCGGTGCCGAGGTGCACGTACCGGCGCAGCCCCTGCCCCTC
The DNA here is from genome assembly GCA_009923125.1 of Planctomycetia bacterium. Taxonomy (GTDB): domain Bacteria; phylum Planctomycetota; class Planctomycetia; order Pirellulales; family UBA1268; genus RGVT01. The sequence goes on along the minus strand of RFUD01000119.1, from coordinate 5,799 downwards.
CTGCCGCACCGCTCCATCTGCCGCGCCCAGCTGACGTTGTTGGCCTCGTCGAACCGGGCCTTCAGCTCCACCAGCGCCGTCACGTGCTTGCCCGACTCGGCCGCTTCGATCAGGGCCCGCGAGATCGGCGAGTCGCCGCTCGTCCGGTAGAGCGTCTGCTTGATGGCCAGCACCTTGGGATCGGCGGCGGCCCGCGTCACGAACTCCACCACCGGGTCGAACGACTCGTAGGGGTGATGGAGCAGGATGTCGTTGCGGGCGATGGCGGTGAAGATGTCCTCGCCCCGCCGTCCGAGACCGCGGGGCAGCCGCGGGGTGAACGGCTTGTCGCGCAGCCGCTCGTGGCCGGGCATTTTGTACAGTTCCCACAGCGCGGTGAGGTCGAGCGGGCCGTCGATCCGATACACCTCGCCGCAGGCCGCGACACCGTCCTCGGCCGGCGCGGCGTTGTGCAGGCCCTCCTCGTCGATGATCAACTGGGCGAGCGAAGGGTCCGCCTTCGACGCGATCTCGAGCCGCACGGCCTGGCCGCGCTGCCGCGCCTTGAGCCGGTCCTCGATCAGTCGGAGCATGTCGTCCGATTCCTGCTCGAGCAGTTCGAGGTCGCTGTCGCGCGTGATGCGGAAGGCGGTCCACGACCGCACGGCGAATCCGCCGAACAGTTCCGGCAGCCGCGCCGCGACGACGTCCTCGAGGAGCACGAACGACGTCCTGCCCGGGGCCGTGCCGGCCACGGTCACGATGCGTGGCAGCACCTGCGGCACCTGCACCACCGCGAACAGCCGCTTGGGGCCGAGCGACTCGCCGTGCTCCGCGGCGATGTGCTCGAGCATCACGCCGAGGTACAGCCCCCGGTTGTGGTAACGGGGGGAGGGATGCGCCGGATCGACCGCCATCGGCGTCAGGATCGGCAGCGCACGTTCGCGGAAGAACCGGTCCACCTGCTCGAGCTGCGCACCCTGCAACTGCTCGTAGCGGAGGAGCTCGAACCCCTCCGCCTGCATCGCCGGGCCGATGCTCTCCTTGAGGCAACGGTATTGCCGGGCGACGAGTTCCTGGGTGCGGGCCGCGATCCGCTGCAACTGCTCCGTCGCCCGCATGCCGTCCGGGGCGTAGTCCTGCGGCGCGCTCTCGCCGAACGCCTGCTCGCGCAGCCCCGCCACCCGCACCATGAAGAACTCGTCAAGGTTCGAACTGAAGATCGCCAGGAACTTCAGCCGTTCCAGCAGCGGGTTCTCCGGGTTCTCCGCCTCCTCGAGCACCCTGAGGTTGAACTCCAGCCAGCTCAGTTCCCGGTTGAGGAAGCACTCTGGTCCGAACGTCATCTGCTGTGCGGGGGCGTCTGTTGCCATGGAGGGGCCATCGATGGGACGGAGGAGATGGGGCGGAGGGAAAATTTGCCCGGCAGTGTACCCTTGCGCGAGCCGGACCACAGGCCATGAGCGGACCCACGCAAAAACCTCATACGACCGACACGGACCGCCCGGCCGGGTTCCCGCCGGGCTCACGCGGCTGGTGCATCCGCCTGGCCTGCGAACTCGAGGCCACGGCGGCGAAACCGGGCAACGTCCATCCTGGCACGGCGTTCGCCGATCTGACCCATGCGGAACTGCTGGCGGCCGGAGCGGCGATCGCCCCGGCCTTCGACGCAGCGGCCGGGCGTCGGCTGGGGGCCACGATCCTCGCCGCCGTCTCGGCGTCGCGCCGCGTCACGCGATCCAACGCCAATCTCGGCATCGTGCTCGTCGCGGCGCCCCTGGCCGCCGTGCCGGACGGTGAGCCGCCGGGGCCGGCGGCGGTGGCCCGCGTGCTCGCGGGACTCGTGCCCGACGACGCCCATGACTGCTGGGAGGCGATCAAGGCGGCACGACCTGGGGGCATGGGCACGCGCGACCGCTGGGACATCGCGGGCGCACCGCCGGAGGACCTGCTGGCGGCCATGCGGTCCGCGGCGCCGCACGACCAGATCGCCCGCCTGTGGGCCCAGGGTTACGAGCCGCTCTTCGCGGGGCCGGTGACGGATCTCGAGCAGGAACTGCTCGCGGGCCGCGACCTGGGCGACGCCATCGTCCGCGCCTTCCTGCGGCAGTTGGCCCGCGAGCCCGATTCGCTGATCGCCCGCAAGCATGGCCCGCGGGCCGCCGAGCGCGTGTCGGCGCGGGCCGCCGCCACGCTCGCGGTCGCTCCGGAGGACTGGCCCGACGCGACCCGGGCGTTCGAGCGCGACCTGCTCACCGGCCGTGGTTTCGGCGATCTCGTCGTGCCGGAGGGGGGTGTCCGACCGGGCACAATCAACCCGGGAACGACCGCCGACCTGGTGGCCGCCGCGCTCTACGTGCTGCTCGTGACGGGCCGTCTGCAGGAACCGGCCGGCCCCGTGCCCGCGGTGCGGTCGCAGTCGCCTTGCGACGCCTGAGCCGACACGCGTCCGCGTCAGGCGTCCACCACGAGCAGTTTGCCTGCGGTGTCGAGCGACAGGGAGATCGGTCGGCGACTGACGCGGATGCGCATCAACCCCGCGCCATCCGGGTTGCGCTCGACCTGCCCCACCGTCCCCAAGGTCAGGCCGGAGTCGGTCAGCGACCGCAGAAAACCGGCCGACTGATCGACCACGCGGGCCAGGCGAAACGAGGCCCCGGCGACGCACTCGGCCAGCGGCCGCGCAGCCGGCTCGAGCGGGGGTTGGAGCGTCTTGCCGTCGCCGCGCGGAATGGGGTCGCCGTGCGGATCGACGTCCGGGTGTCCGAGAAACTCGTCGATCCGATCGACGAGCAGGTCGCTCACCGCGTGCTCCATGTGCTCGGCCTCGTCGTGCACCTCGTCCCAGTTCATGGCGAGCGTCCGCATCAGGAACAGTTCGAGCAGCCGATGCCGGCGGATGACCCGCAGCGCCAGCACCCGGCCGGCCGGCGTCAGCGACACGCCCTCGTAGGGCCGATGCACCGCGAGCCGGGCGGCGTCGAGCGTCTTCAGCATGCTGGTGACGGTGCCGGGGGCGACGTTCAGGGCCGCCGCGATCTGGCCCGTCGTCGCCGCCGCGCCCGACTGGGCGGCCGCGATCTGGTAGATCGTCTTGACGTAGTTCTCGACGGTCAGGCTGGGCACGGTGGGTACCGCTCGGAAGGCGCGACGGGTGGCGGGAAACGGCCGGGGATTGCTCCCGGTCTCCACGGACAGCATTATGGCCGCATCCGCCGCCGGGTCGATGGGAACGCCGTCGCATGAACTTGAACGCATCGGGCCTGCTCGTCGCCACACGGGCGCTGACCGAGGCCGGTTCGCTCGCGATCACGGCGTCGCACGTCGCGGGCGCCCGGGTGATCGACTGTGGTGTGCGGGCCCCCGGAAGCGATGCCGCCGGACTGGCGATGGCCGAGGCCGCGCTCGCCGGACTGGGTCGGGTGTGGATCGAGCCGACAGGATCGCATGACGCCGGGTTCGATGCCGCGTGGCCGGCCTGCCCGTGGCCGGTCGTGGCGGTCCGCAGCGAACAGCCCGTCACGGCCTGCCTCGCCGCACAGTACGCCGGCTGGAAGGTGAGCGACGACGGATTCTTCGCGATGGCCAGCGGCCCGATCCGCGCGGCGATCGGCCGGGAACCGCTGTACGACACGATCGGCTGCCGCGAGCGGCCGCCGGTCGCCGTCGGAATCCTGGAGGCATCCGCCCTCCCGCCCGAGAAGGTGTGTCGCGACCTCGCCGCGGCCGCCGGCGTCGCCCCCGAGTCGCTGACCCTGCTCGTCGCCCGCACGGCGAGTCCGGCCGGGACGCTGCAGGTGATCGCGCGGTCCCTCGAGACCGCCCTCCACAAACTGCACGACCTGGGCTTCGATCTGTCGCGCGTCGTTCGCGGCGTCGGCCGTGCTCCGCTCGCCCCCGTGGCGCGGAACGACCTCGCGGCGATCGGCCGCACGAACGACGCCATCCTCTACGGCGGGTTCGTGACGCTCGAGGTGCGTGGCGACGACGAGACCCTGTGCGACGTCGGTCCGCGGATGGTGAGCCGCGCCTCCGAAGCCTACGGCGAGCCGTTCGCAACGCTGTTCACCCGGGCGGGTGGAGACTTCTACGCGCTCGATCCGGCGCTCTTCGCCCCCGCCCTCGTCGAACTCGTGAACATCGACACCGGTCGCCGGCATCGGTTCGGGGCACTCGCCCCGGAAATCGTCGGCGGCTCATTCGCGCCGGGGGCCCCATCCGCGGCATCGTCGGGGCGGTGAGGGCATGCGTGTGGGCGTGCTGGGCGCCGCGGCTGGCTGGCACGTGCGCCGTCTCGTCGCAGCGCTGACCGCCGCCGGTCACGAGGCGAAGGTGGTGGGCTGGCACGAACTGGCCGCCGAGATCGGTCCGGAGGAACGGCTGCTGCCGAGGTTCGTGACGGAAACCGATGCGCTCGTCGTGCGCGGCATGCCGGCCGGCACGCTCGAGGACGTGATCTTCCGCATGGACATTCTCGGACGTCTCGCCCGCGGCCGGCGCGTGGTCAACGCCCCGCGGGCCCTCGAAGCGGCGATCGACAAGTACCTCGCCCTCACGCTCCTCCACGACGCCGGGATACCGGTGCCCCGCACACGGGTGGCCCAGGATGCCGCGGGAATCGTGGCCGCCTGGGAGGCGCTCGGCGGCGATGCCGTCGTCAAGCCGCTCTTCGGGTCGCGGGGCCGCGGCATCGGACGGATTTCGTCGCGTGCCGATCTGGAGCCGTGGCTCGACGCGGCCCGCTCCGCGGCTCCGCCGGGCGCCGTCTGTTATCTGCAGGAGTTTCTGCCCGATGGGATCTGGGACGCGCGGATCCTGGTGATCGGTTCGCGGACGTTCGCGATGCGCCGGATCGCCACGGGGGACTGGCGGATCAACGTCTCCTCGGGAGCCAGGCCGGAGGCCTGGAACGCCCCGGCAAACTGGGCCGACCTGGCGGTTCGGTCGGCGCGGGCTGTCGGCGCCGAGATCGCCGGTGTCGATCTGTTTCCCACCCCCTCCGGACCGGTCGTCCTGGAGGTCAACGCGGTTCCAGGCTGGCGGGGCCTCGAATCGGCGCTCGGCATCGACATCGCCGCGGCCGTTGTTCGGCAGCTCGAGCGGCCCGAATGAGGATTGATTTTCCGGCCGCTCCAGGCCGGACAGTTGGCAAATGCGACTCCGGCGAGCTGCCTCAAGATTAGGCAGCCGGAGGACTGCCTCCGCGCTGCGCAGTCCTGCCCGAAAAGAAGTCGCCGTCGCCTCGCAGGACGCAAGTCCATGTTTTGCAAGCACTTCGTGACATCACTTGACCGTCCTTGCATCAATGAATCGTCCGCCGTCGGGCGCTCGCCCATCGCTCCGGACGATCTCCAAGGCACCCCCGAGACAGCGAGACCCAGGATGGCGACCAAACTGCAGGACGAAACGACATTTTCGACCCACGGAGCGGCCGCCGTGCTCGAGGTGGCCGAGAAGCTCTATCGAATGCGGCCCGAATGGGTCGTGTTCTTCCGAGAGGTGCTGGGGGTCGATGGCATCGTCCGCCGGGCGTTCCGGACCCCGGAGGCGCTCGTCCGCTTCGAATGCTCCTCCGAATACACCCGGATCCGGGAAATGCTCGACGACCTGCGGACCCAACAGCGGGACCGCCCCGCCGAACGCGAAACCCAGCGGGTCGTGACGGTGCGGATGCCCCGATCACTCCACGAGTCGCTCAAGGCCGAGGCCGAGGAGATGCGGGTGAGCATCAACACGCTGTGCATCTCCAAACTGCTGAAGATGCTCGACGAGTCGGCCCGTCGCGAACTCGCGGTCGAGCCCGGCCCCCGCGCGGGGGCC
>RFUD01000118.1 GCA_009923125.1 Planctomycetia bacterium | reverse complement strand
CTGATCAAAACCCACGAGTCCTGTACTCTCAACACGACCGGAGTCGAGCATGCCTACCGCCGGCTCCGATTGCGGGCGGTTATCTGCTGCCTTGCCGTCTGGCCGCACTTGGCAAGCGGGACGCTTGCCCCACATTGGGAGCCCGAAGCCGGCGCGGTCAACAAGCGTCTACAGCAGCGACTTCGCCGCGGCGGCCACGGCGTCGGCCGTGATGCCAAAGTGCTTGTACAGTGCCGGGGCCGGGCCCGAGGCGCCGAACGACGTCATCCCCACGAACTTCCCGCGCGGGCCGATCCACTTTTCCCAGCCGAAGCCACAGGCAGCCTCGCAGGCCACGCGGGCCGTGACCGAGGCGGGGAGCACGCTCTCCTGGTAGGCGGCGTCCTGCTCGGCGAACAGGTCCCACGACGGCATGCTCACGACGCGGGCGTGGATGGCCGACTCGGCGAGTTTTTCCGCGGCGTCGAGGCACAGCTGCACCTCGCTGCCGGTGCCGATCAGGATGCAGGACGGCTTGCCGTTCGGGGCGTCCTTCAGGATGTAGGCGCCCTTCGCGGTGCCCGCGGCGGCGCCGAGATTCGTGCGATCGAGCGTCGGGAGGTTTTGCCGGGAGAGCACGATCACGGCCGGACGGTCGGGCCGCTGCATGACCACGCGGTAGGTCTCGGCCACCTCGTTGGCGTCGCCGGGGCGAAACACCGAGAGGCCCGGCACGGCTCGGGCGCTGGCGAGCTGCTCGATCGGCTGGTGGGTGGGGCCGTCCTCACCGAGGCCGATCGAGTCGTGCGTGAGCACGTAGATCACGCCCAGGTTGCCGAGTGCCGAGAGTCGCAGGGCGGGCTTCAGGTAGTCGAAGAACACGAAGAAGGTGGCGCAGTACGGCCGCAGACCCGAGAGGGCCATGCCATTGCAGGCCGACGCCATGCCATGCTCACGGATCCCGAAGTGGAAGTTGCGGCCGCCGTAGGAGCCCGGTTCGAAACTCTTCTCGGCCTGGATGAGCGTCATCGTCGAGGGGGCGAGGTCGGCCGAGCCACCGAGGAACCACGGGACGGCCGCACTCAATGCCTGCAGGACCTTGCCCGACGAGACGCGGCTGGCGAGTCCCTTGGCATCGGCGGGGAACGTGGGGATCGCGGCGTCCCAGCCCGTCGGCAGCCGGCCGTCGAGGAAGTCGTGGAGTTCGCGGCCGAGTTGCGCCTGCGCCTTCGCGTAGTCGGCCACGGTCTTCTGCCAGGCCTCGTGCGCCTGCTTGCCGCGGGCGCCGAACGTCTTCGCGAAGTGCTCCGGCACTTCCTGCGGCACGAGAAACGCCGCGTCGGCCGGCCAGCCGTAAGCTGTCTTTGCCCCCTTGATCTCGTCGGGGCCCAGCGGCGCACCGTGCGCCTCATGCGAGCCCGCCTTCTTCGGCGCTCCGTAGCCGATCACGCTCTTCACCACGATCAGCGTAGGCTTCTTGTGCTCGGCCTTGAACGCCTGCAGCGCTTTGCGGAGTGCGGCGGCGTCATTCGCGTCGGCGACGTGCTCCACCCGCCAGCCGAGTCCTTCGAACCGCTGGCCGACGTTTTCCGTGAAGGCCAGGTGCGTCTCCCCCTCGATCGTGATCGAGTTGTCGTCGTACACCCAGCACAGGTTCGAGAGCCCGAGATGCCCGGCGATCGAGGCGGCCTCGGCGGCCACGCCCTCCATCAGGTCGCCGTCGCTGCAGAGCACGTAGGTGTCGTAGTCGAAGACCTCGTGGCCGGGGCGGTTGTAGTGGGCGGCGAGCCATTTCGAGGCCATGGCCATGCCGACGGAGTTGCCGCAGCCCTGGCCGAGTGGGCCGGTCGTGGTCTCGATGCCCGAGGTCATGTGGTGCTCGGGGTGTCCGGCGCACACGCTGTCCAACTGGCGAAACTTCCTGATCTCGTCGAGCGACACGGCGGGCACGTCGCGGGCGGCGTCGGCCGAGCCCCCGCGCTTGATGCCGGCCAGATGGATCAGGGAATAAAGGAGCATCGACGCGTGGCCGCAGGAGAGCACGAAGCGGTCGCGGTTGGGCCACGCGGGATTGGCCGGATCGTAGCGCAGAAACTCCTTCCAGATCGTGAACGCGACCGGGGCCAGCGCCATCGGCGTGCCGGGGTGACCGCTCTTGGCGGCTTCGACCGCGTCCATCGAGAGCGTGCGGATCGTGTCGATCGCGAGACGATCGAGGTCGGTGGCGTGGGGGGCGCGCGGCGCGGCGGCGGACGGGGCGGACATGCGGTGCGAATCTCCGTGGCAACGGCTGAAAATGAAGCGATTTCGTGGCGGAGTGTACGCAGCCTGCGGAACGACCGTCAATTCGCCACCACGCGCACCCCATCCCTCGGGAAGCCTGCGCAGCGATCGACGGAGAACGGCCTCGACGATCGCGCGCTGGTGGGGCACCGTTCTGCCCGGCCGGGCAAGGTTGACCCAGCCAATAGACGCCTGTACACTCTTTCAACACGGCGCGGATCAAATCAGTGGGAAATGTTTTCATGAACACCTACCGCATCTACGAAGATCTGCGGTCGTCGCTGGGCGAGGAGGCCGCCAAGTCGCTCGCCCACACCCTCGGGCCGATGTTCGAGGAACTCGGCAATACGGTGACCAAGGCGGAATTCCGCGACCTCAGCGCGACTGTCGGCCGGCTCGCGGAGGCTCAGGAGCGCACCGAGGCGCAGGTCGCGGAATTGACGCGAGCCCAGGCTCGCACCGAAGCACAGGTCGCGGAACTGACGAAGGCGCAGGCTCGCACCGAGGCGCAGGTGGCAGAGCTGACGAAGGCGCAGGCTCGCACCGAGGCGCAAGTCGCAGAACTGACGAAGGCGCAGGCCCGCACCGAGGCGCAAGTCGCGGAACTCGCCGCTGCCCAGGCGAAAACGGAGGCTCAGGTCGCCACGCTCACGGAGGTGGTGCAATCGCTGGTCCTGCAGGCGGATCGGCAGGCCACCCGTCTCGACTCGGTGCTCGGTTGGACGTTCGAGATGCAGTTTCGTGATCGGCTGACGTCGTACCTCGGCCGGCTGATGCGGCGTGGCCGGTTGCTGCGAAACGACGAGGTGCTCGATGCGATCGAGCACGCCGTCACGCCTTCCGAGGCCGACGAAGTGTTGCGGGTGGACGCGATCGCCGCGGGTGTGATCGATGGTGTCGCCAGCCACGTCGTCGTCGAGGTTTCGGCCACGTGCGACACCGACGACATCGATCGTGCGGAACGACGGGCCGGGATCCTGCGGAAAGCCGGGCTCGTCGCGGTCGCGCTCGTGGCGTGCCAGACCATCACGCCGGAGTCGCGGGCTTACGCCCGCAGCAGGCAGGTCAGGATCTGGTGCAACGGCACCATTCTCGACGCCGCCGCCTGAGACACGGTCGCCATACGGGCAATCGGAGCCTTCGGCGCCACGGTCATGGCACCCAGGTGGTGATCGCGTGGGCCATGTGGCGGCGGTAGGCGTCGTCGAGGTCGGCGTAGCTCGTGCCGCAGAGGCGAGCGAGCGTATCGGGGGACACGGAACCCGTGTAGACCCTCACGAGATACTCGACGAATGCCTCGCGATACCTCTCCTGCTCGCCGTTCATGAAGAAGTCGGCGAGGCCGGAGATCTGGCTGTAGATCGCCGGGAGGCGGTCGTCGGCTTGGAGCTCGCCGCGGCCGAGCCCGCAGAGTTCCTCGAGCGGCACGTACAACCCGTCGTCGATGAGCCGCTCGCGGGCGGCGGGCGCGCGGCCGGCGTCGCGGCCGCCGAGCGTCCAGCCATATTCCGTACGGGTGAGGCTCTCCATGTAGCAGGCTGCAGCCTCGACGGCCCAGAAGCCGCACCGCTCGCCCACGAGCGGGCTGGTCTTCCGCATCTCGGCGAAGAGTTGATGCACGGCCTCATGGTGGATCGTGGACACCCCCGGCTCGTCATCGCCTTCACCGAGCGGAAAGAAATAGGCCGTGCGGGTCGGCGTCCAATAGAGGCCGAGCGTGCGCGCGATCGTGGGCTCGAGTTTTCCGAGCTCGGCGACATAGGCCGCACGGTCGGCGAACAACGTGGCTGCGAACGGTCCGTGGCTCATCGGTCGCGAGCGGCCTTCGAACGTGCGCTCGAGGTCGGCCGGTTCGAGCAGGAATCCGCCGAACGCCTGCCGCCACACGTCATGGGCGATTTCGAGCTCGCGGGCCAAGGCCGCGGCCGCCTCGGGACCCGCCTGCGACGAGATTTTCCAGTGGTTCGAGATCCAGGCCACCGGCCGGCCGGGGCGCGACTCGGTCTCCCGCGCCGCCTGCGACTTCGTGGCCCAGCCCCGCACGGGATCGGCCACGTCGCCCGCGTCGAGCCGCTTCGCCGTCTCGGGCCACAGCCAGCGACCGTCGCGCTTGACCCACCCGCCCGCCTTGCGGGCCCGCTCGTGGTCGGGGTCGTCGCGGAGCGTCTCGTAGAGGAGCGCGATCGCGGTGGCCGACCGCTGCGCGAGCGGCTGCCGCGCGGTGGTCTGCGCGCGCTCCGCCCGCGTGGGCAGTTTGGCGTGGGACCGGGCGGCCTCGAGGGCGAGGGCGAACAGGCCGGCGGCGCGGGCCTGCCGCGCCGCGACGAAATCGGCCCAGATCGCCTGCTCGTCGGGCGTGTCGATGAAATCGGGCGTGGCGACTGCCTCGGGAATCACGAGCACGCGCTGCCGATCCGGAGCATCGGGCAGCCGCCAGCCGCGGACGAAGGCGGCGAGCTCGGCGTGGCTGCCACGGTCGGCGCGGCGTGCGAGCTCGGCGGCGGCTCCCTCCCACGCCGCGTCGAGTTTCTCGCGTGGCATCACCTCGTCGGCCCGGAGCTCCCCGGCGGCGACGCCGGCGACGATCGCGATGGCCGCGGCGACGCGCGCGGCCGCCACGGCCCCCGCCCACCGTGCACCGCGGCGGCATGCGGTGAGCAGCAGGTCACCGCACGCCGCCAGGCCATAGACGGGATCGACGAGATAGTCCCACGCGTTCTCCGATTCGAGGAGCCGGAGCTGCCACGCCACGCCCGCGGCGACGAGCACGATGCCGAATCGATTCCGCGCCAGCATCAGCGCCACGGCCAACGCGGCGGCGGCCACCGCGACGCCGGGCTGGTGCCAGCCGAGCGTGTAGGGATCGAAGCGGCCGAGCCCGAGGGCCGCCGGGTAGAGCAGGATCGCCGCGACCGTGCCCCAGCACACGGCGGCCCGACGAGCCGCTGCATCGAGCCACGGCCGCCCGAGGAACGGCGTGGCGACGACGTCAAGAAGGACGGCCAGCATGGGAATCGAAAACGTCTGCCCGAGTCCGTGGAGCCAGCGGCCGACGGGCATGCCCGCGACGGGCACGAGCGCAACGCAGCCGAGGGCGATCGGCAGCCAGCGCGGGAGCGGCCGCCGCACGAGCCGGGACGTGGACCGCGCGGCCGCCGCGATCGCCACGCCCCACGCGACGACCGGATACCACCAGGTCAGACCGCTCATACCAGGGGCTCCCTGCGTCGCCGGCGAAGCCAGGCCTCGTTCATGACGACGTGTCGGACCCGCCGCATCTTCCAGGTGTAGACGAGATGCACCCGGCCTCGGCCGTCCTGCACCATGTATGGATACGCGAATCGCTCCCCCGGCTCGTCGTCGAGCGTGGCGAGGCGGTGCCAGGTGTCGGCGGCCGCGTCGAACAGCACGAGGTCGAGCGTGGAACGGCCCTGGCGGGAAAGGTTGCAGGCCACGAGCACCGTGCCGTCGGACAGTCGCACGGCCGCCACGCTTGCGTCGGGGTTCGGCAGCGGGGTCGGCTCGGGGAGCGACCATGTGCGGGCCGCGTCATCCGACGACTGAACCACGAGCCTGTGGGCCGGCGAATGGTCGCGGAGGAACGCGAGGCACCGACGGCCATCGAGTGGCACGAGGGCCGGCTGCAGGAGCGATCGACCGCCGGCGAGCCGCGTCTTGCGGACGCGCAGGGCGTCACCCTCCGGCCGCAGCCAGAGCACCTCGGGAAACTTGCCCATGCACTCGTGGTAGATCGGGAGTGCGATCTCCCCGGAATCGAGCCGCACCGGCGCCGCCCGCACGAGTTCACTGATGTTGAAGAACGGGCTCGTCGCCAGACGCTGGCTCGGCGTCCACGTGATCCCGCCATCGGTCGACGAACAGGCATTGAGCGTGCTGCCCGACCAGCCGCCGATCGCGATCGTCACATACACCAGCCACAGCCGGCCGGTGTCGTCCGCAAACACCACGGCGTTGCCGATCTTGTCGACGAACCGAGCGAGTTGCGCGGTTGCCGAGGGCCGATCGATGACGACCCGCGGCGTCGCCCAGGCGATCGGTTCGGCTGCATCGCCGGCGATCGCAGGCGCATCCGTGAGCCACACGCCGACATCGCGAGCCGTCTCGTACGAGCCGGCATACCACGCGCAGACGAGGCCCCCGTCGGACCGCTCGCAGAGGCTCGGGCAGTGCACGTAGGGCACGGGCGGATCGTGGTCGATGAACCCGCTCGAGAACAGCGGCCGCTCGTCGGCAGCCGGCGCGGTGGCGAGCCGAAACGACGCGTCGGCCTGCGGCACGGTGCCCTTCGCGCGCGGCCACGCCCACACCGCGGCCGCGCCGGCCGAAAGCACGCTCCGCCGCGTGAGATCGTCCATGATCTGTCCAGTCGCTCCCGGCACACCGCGGCCGGGGCCCGTGTGGGCGGTGTCGCTCAGGCTTCCTCGGCGAACGCCGAATCGAACTGCCGGTTGCTCGGCGCGAAGTCGAGGTTTTGCACGAACTCGCACGCCTCGGCCGCCCCGTGCTCGCGGTCCATGCCGCAATCCTCCCACTCCACCGAGAGCGGCCCGTCGTAGCCGATCTGGTTGAGCGCCCGGATGATCTCCTCGAAATCGACGCCCCCGCGGCCCGGCGAACGGAAGTCCCAGCCCCGGCGCGGGTCGCCGAAGTTGAGATGGCTGCCGAGGATTCCGCTCCTGCCATTCAGCGTGACCACCGCGTCCTTGACGTGCACGTGATAGATCCGGTCGTGGAACGTGCGGATGAACTCCACCGAATCGACTCCCTGCCAGTGGAGGTGGCTGGGGTCGAAGTTGAAGCC
>RFUD01000117.1 GCA_009923125.1 Planctomycetia bacterium | reverse complement strand
TCGATGATGCCACGCGGGTGCCTCCAGAGCCTCAACTCTAGGCCCGCCGCCGGAGGCTTGGAGGCTTGCCTGCCCCATTGTCGGCGAAAACCGCCCTGTCTGTCACCCGAAAAAACCTGCCTGTCACTCGAAAAACCTGTGCAGCAGCGAATCGACCCGCAACAGACCCGCGCGGTTGAGGACGGGTCGGGGTGCCCGGCACTCCAGCCACCCCTCCTCGTCGAGCGACCGCCATTGGGCCGCCCACTCGGCGACAGGATCGATGCCGTATTTCTGCGCGAGCCGGTCAACGTCGAGCGTGCCCCGCTTGAGACCGAGCACGACCTCCCGCAGCAGGAGCTGCCGTGATGTGGGCACGAGCCCGCGGGCGATCGGCAAGCGGCCGGCCTCCACGGCGGCGAGGTAGTCGTCCCAGTGCGTCGCATGCCGGAAAGATGCCCGAAGCTCGCCACGCCGAGGGCCACGAGGTCGCTCCCCTCCCAGAGCATGTCGCGGTAGCGAAAGTGCACCCGCGCGGGATCGCGGACGAGCGTGTAGCCGCTCGATACCGCATAGCCCTGCGCGAGGAAACGATCGAAGGCTTCGCTCACCCAACGCCGCTTCGTGGGCCAGTCGGCGACGGCCGTGGCGGAACCGGTCTCCTTCGCATCGTGTACGAACACGGTATTGGGCGGGAGTTCCATCTGGTAGATCGTCAGGCTGTCGGGCTCGAGCGCGAGCGTCTTCTCCACGGTTCGCTGCCACGAGGCATCCGTCTCGCCCACCATGCCGGCGATCAGGTCGACATTCGTGTTCGGAAAGCCCGCGGCCTTGATCCAGCCCCAAGCCCGCTCGATCTCGGCGGAGAGATGCGCCCGGCCGTTCGCCTCCAGGATCGCATCGTCGAAGTTCTCGACGCCGAGCGAGATCCGGGTCATCCCCAGATCCTTGAGCGCCCGCACCTTCGCCTCGGAGAGCGTGCCCGGCTCGCACTCGAACGTCACCTCCTCGGCGGCATCCCAGCCGAAGCTCTTGTGCACCCGCTCCACGAGGCGTTCGAGCTGCTTGACCGAGAGAAACGACGGCGTGCCGCCGCCGAAGTACACATACTTGAGCGGGCGGCCCGCGACGGCCGGCTGTGCCGCCGCCAGTTCCGCCTCGCGGCCGAGCGCCTGGGAATACCGCTCCACGTCCTGTGCCGCCACGTCCGTGTACACGCGGAAGTAGCAGAACTTGCACCGCTTCCGGCAGAAGGGCACGTGCAGATAGAGGCCGAGCGCGGCGGACGTCGGCGGGGCTGCGAAGGCGGCAAGCACGTCGGGGACCGCCTCGGCGTGCCACCGGGAGAACGGCGGGTAGTTGGCGACGAAATAGCTGCCCGGCTCGGTCCGCTCGGCTTCGTCGCTCATACGCTCCGCCGCTTACAGGCCCCGGGCCGCGAGGAGATCGTCGAAATCCCTCAGATGATAGGCCACCTTCACCCGGTCGAGCACCCGGCACAGGCTCCGCAGCGCGATCCCCATCCCGTCGGGGCCGCTCGTGCCGCCAAACTGGCCACCGCCGCGAACGTGCGGCTCGAGATCGAGAAACACCCCGGGAATGCCGCGCCGCTCGAGTTTCTTCGACAGGCTCGGCAGCATCGTCTTCAGGTCGGCGAGGATCTTCTCGTGGCCGCCCGCACCGATGTCGGCGGGCACGAAGTTCGCGAGCGCGTCCTCCTCCACGTGCTTGCCGCGGGCCTTGCCCGACACCTTGCGGTAGTCCTTGATGTGCACCCAGCCGAGGCCGGGCTTCATCGCCTCCCACTCGCGGTACACCTCGGCGGTGGAAAAGCCCTGTACGGTCAGGTTGGCCGCGTCGAACACGAGCACGAGGGCCGGGTGGTTCACGCGCCGGTGGATCTCGGCGAGGAGCGCGCCGGTCTGCCCGACGAGATTCGCCTCCACTTCGAGGCCAAACGTGAGGTCGGAGCGGTGGCAGGCCTCGGCGATCTGCCCGAGCCGGTCGGCCGCCTCCTCGAGATACGCCTCCGGCTTCGCGCCCTTCGGCGGATAGAACGAAAACCCGCGGATGAGCTTCGTCTCGAAGGCATGGGCGAGCTCGCAGGCCCGGGCCACGTCCTTGGCCAGATACTGCTTGAAGGGCACGTACACGTTCTTCGTGCCGTCGGGCTTGTCCACGAGCTTCACCTTGCCGATCGGCGAGGCGATCGAGGCCACGTTGAGGCCGTATTCGTCTTCGAGGTGCCGGAGCTTCTGGATCTCCGGGAGCGTGAGCTTCATCACGTTCTTCACGCCCTTGCCCACGTCGATGTTGCGCAGCGAGTAGTACTCGAGCCCCAGCGCCGCCAGCGCCGTGAACTGCTCCACGGCCGTGAGGTGAAAGGCGGCCTCGTCGGCGAGGGCGGAGAGGAGGACACGCGCGGGCTGGGCCATGGGGAAAACCTTTCGGTCGGAGGGGGAAGCGGGAACGGCGACCGGGTCAGCCGGCGGCGGGCATGTGCTCGCCCGACGGGTGGGAGACGACGATCCGCGAGCTGATGCCGCCGCGCGGCGTGAACTGGGCCACGAGCGTCATCCGCCGCGGCTGGAGCACGGCCACGAGGTCGTCGAGAATGCGGTTGGTAACGTTCTCGTAGAAGATGCCTTCGTTGCGGAACGCCTGCAGATACAATTTGAGGCTCTTGAGCTCCACGCAGAGCTTGTCGGCGACGTAGCGAAACGTGAGCGTGCCGAAGTCGGGCTGCCCCGTCTTCGGGCACATCGACGTGAACTCGGGGCAGACGATCTCGATCAGGTAGTCGCGGCCCGGAAACTGGTTGGCGAACGTCTCCAACTGGTCGCGCGACGGCTTCGGCGGAGTGCTCATGATGCAGGAGAGTGTGCCATGAAAGACAACGCCGGCAAAGCCGCCCCCGAAACGCCGCCGGCCGCGGGGCGGTCGGCCGTCGTGCTGCTCTCCGGGGGGCTCGACTCGGCCACCGCCGCCGCCTGGGCCCGCCGGGAGGGCTACCGGCTCTCCGCGCTCTCGCTCGACTACGGTCAGCGGCACCGCTGCGAGCTCGACTGCGCCCGGGCCGTCGCCGCCGCGCTCGGGATCACCGACCACGTGATCCTGCCCGTCGATCTCGCCGCGTTCGGCGGCAGCGCGCTTGTCGACACCGCGATCGCCGTGCCCAAGGGCCGCTCCGACGAGGCGATCGGGCAGGGGATCCCGGTCACGTACGTGCCCGCCCGCAACACCGTGTTCCTGGCGCTCGCGCTGGCGATGGCCGAAACCCGCGGCGCCGACGCGCTCGTGATCGGTGTGAACGCGATCGACTACAGCGGCTACCCCGACTGCCGCCCCGAGTTCATCGCCGCCTTTGCCGACCTCGCTCGGCTGGCGACGAAGGCCGGCGTGGAGGGCCGGCCGTTCCAGATTCGCGCGCCTCTCGCCACGCTCTCGAAGGCCGAGATCATCCGGCTCGGCCTCGACCTCGGCCTCGACTACGGGCTCACGAGCTCCTGCTACGACCCCGACGCCGCCGGCCGCCCCTGCGGCGCGTGCGACTCGTGCCTGCTGCGAGCCGCGGGGTTCGCCGCCGCGGGCGCGGTCGACCCGCGAGCCGCCGCCGGGGCCTGATCGACACGGGGGCCGGCCGCATGCGCATCGCCGAAATCTATGCGTCGCTTCAGGGAGAAGGGCTCCTCGCCGGAACGCCCAGCACGTTCGTGCGCACGAGCGGCTGCAACCTGCGGTGCACGTGGTGCGACACGCCATTCACGTCATGGCAGCCGGAGGGCAGCGAATGGGGGGTGGACGACGTGCTGGCGGCGGTGGATGCACTCGAGCCGCAGCACGTCGTCGTCACGGGCGGTGAGCCCATGCTCTTCGCGGAGGTGGCGGACCTGTGCCGCCGGCTGCGGGCAGCGGGCCGGCACGTGACGATCGAGACGGCGGGCACGGTGTGGCTCGATGCACCGGCCGACTTGATGTCGATCAGCCCGAAACTGGCGACTTCGGCGCCGCCGGCCGACACGCCCGGCAACTGGCGGGGTCGTCACGAAGCAGCGCGGCGCGACGACGCCGTGCTGCTCCGGCTGATGGCGGCTTCGCCCTACCAGCTCAAATTCGTCATCGACTCGCCGGCCGACATCGCCGAGACACTCGCCTGGATCGCCGACCTCGAGCAGGCGGGCCCGCCGATCGACCGCGGCCGCGTGCTCTTCATGCCGCAGGGCCGCACCCGCGAGGAACTCGCCGCCACGACGGCGTGGCTCGCGGAGGAATGCCCCCGGCTGGGCGTCAGCCTCGCGCGCCGGCACCATATAGAGTGGTTCGGCAACACCCGCGGCACGTGACATGACCTGCCCCCCTTAAACGTCGCCACAACCAGAGACCAGAGAGAGAATCTCTGGTTGTGACGTTGTGCCCGCCCCGTGCCGCTCACGGACGGCGGCCAGGCGATCGCGCAGCTCTTCCCGACGGGCTGAAGACGGACGCCGTCAGTCGAGCGCGAACGTCAGGCAGTGCCAGCCATCTCGTTCCCGGACGAGCGGCCGGCGGCCGATTTCCGCCGCGTAGCGGTCGGCGACCAGCGGCACCTCGTCGGCGAGCAGGCCCGAGAGCACGAGACACCCGCGCCCCGCCTGGAGGCGGCGGCAGAGCGCCGCGGCATGCTCGACGAGCACGGGAGCGACGATGTTCGCGACGATGAGATCGTAGGGGGCCGACTCGGCCGGGAGGTGGCTCGTCACGACCACCCGCTCGGCGACGCCGTTGCGCGTCGCGTTGGCCGAGACCGCCGGGTGCGCCCGGTCGTCGATCTCGACGGCATCGACCCGAGCGGCCCCGAGGACGGCGGACGCGATCCCCAGGATCCCGGAGCCGCTGCCGAAGTCGAGGACTCGGCCGAGACGGCGGCCCCCCCGGTGCCAGCCGGCAAGAGCCTCGAGGCACAGCTGCGTCGTCGCATGGAGCCCCGTGCCGAATCCCAGCCCGGGCTCGATATAGATCGTCGCCGACCCATCGGGGGCGACTCCGGCGACGCCCTCCTCCCAGGCCGGCCGGATGACGCCGAATGCCGCCACGGCAATCGGGCCGAACTCCGACCGCGCCGCCGCCGCGTGATCGACGGGGGTGGTGGCACGGATGCCACGGACCTCGCAGCCGCGCACGCCCGCGACGAGGTCTGCCGCTGCACGGGCTGCGGTCTCGTCGGCGAACCACCACTCGGCGCAGGCGACCGGAATCTTCGCCACCCAATCGCGGTCGGCCGGTGCGGCGGCGGCATCGACGACGAGGGCACTCGCCACGAGGCCCTGTGCGGCCGCGTCCGCGGCCGTGACGCTTCCTTCGTTGATGCCCAGGAGCGCCGTGGCCTGCTCCCAGATCCAGCCGTGGAAATCGTCGCGACTGACGGTCTCACCGGTGGGCAGGACGACCCGGCCTGCGACGCACGTCTCCACGACCCACGGCACGGCCGCTGCGGGTGATTCGCCATCCTTGGGTGTGGGCATCACGACCTGTCCGCGAGGGCGTCGGCACGGCGGCGCGGGCGTCCGACCGGGAGCCCGCCATCGTATCCGTGTGCCGCCGGCCGGTCGAACCGGGCCTCGGCTGCTGCGTGCCTTACCCGTGCTCTATCATGGCCGTCATGTCCACCGCATCCCCTCCGGCGGCCACCGCCCCCCAACCGCTCCGCGTGCTCGTCGTCGAGGACGACGGGCCGTCACGACGGACGCTCGCCGAGGCGCTGCGGGGCGAGGGCTGCCGGGTGCTCGAGGCCGAGGACGGCGTCGCCGGCCTGAAAATCGCCGCGTCCGAGCCCCTCGACCTCGTCGTGCTCGACCTCGTGCTGCCCCGCCTCGACGGCGAGCACATGCTCGCGCGGCTGCGGGCCGGCAACGACGTGCCCGTGATCGTCGTGTCGGCGAAACGCCGTGAGGAGGACCGGGTCACGGCCCTCGACCTCGGGGCGGACGACTATCTCGTCAAGCCGTTCAGCGTGCGCGAACTCGTGGCGCGGGCGCGGGCGGTGATGCGCCGCAGGACGCCCACCCCCGACGTGCTGGCGATCGGCGACGTCACGATCGACTTCGGCTCGAAAACCGCCCGCCGCGGCGATGAGAAGGTCGTGCTGACCGCCAAGGAGTTCGACCTGCTCGTCCACCTGGCGCGATGCCGGGGAAGGCTCGTCAGCCGCGAGGAACTCGACCGCGTCATCCATCCCGGGTCCGGCGAAGCCGTGGAGGACGTGAGCAACGTCGTCGACGTGCTCGTGCTGCGGCTGCGGCGCAAGCTCGGCCGCGACATCATCGCGACGCGGCGCGGGCAGGGTTACATCATCGACTGCTGACGCATGGCCGCCATCCGACCCTCCTCGCTCCGCTGGCGGCTGGTCGCCGCCTTCGGCCTGACACTTGCGGTGATCCTGGCCGCGGGCCGGTACGTGCAGTACCGCATCGCCGTCGAACTGCTCGAGCGTGACGTCGACGCGCAGCTGTGGTCTCGGCTGGGGGCCTTGAGGGCCGGGCGTCGGCTCTCATCGACGGCCGTCTCGGCCGCCAGCCTCAAGCTGTCCGATGATCTGCTGCCCGATATCCGGCTGGCCAGCGACCGACGACCGTCGCTCCTGCTGCGGCTGGTGATGCCGGCGGAAACGCAGCAGAGCCTCGCGCAGCCGGTGTTTCCCTGGTTCGCCTCGGCGTGGGGGAGCGACGGCAGGCTGCTGGCCGCCGCCGACCTGCCGCCGGACGTCGTCTGGAACCCGACATGGTGGAATCGCAGCGGAAAGATCTGGACCGACGACGGCGGCCGCTACCGGCTCGCCGCCTGCACCGAGCGCGATTCGCTGCTTCTCGCCGGCGCCACGCTCGACGCCCTCCGGCAGGCCCGGTGGGAAGCGGCGGGATTTCACATCGCCACGCTCGCGGTCGTCGCGCCGTTGCTCGTGGGCCTCATGGCCATCCTGCTCCACTGGCTGCTGCGCCCGCTGGCCGGCATCACGAGCACGGTCGAGCGGATTCGCAACGGTCACTACCACGAGCGGATCGACCTGTCGCTGGCCGACGCCGAGATCGCCGGCATGGCCGCCACGATCAACGCCATGCTCGACCGTCTCGAGGAGGTCCGCGACAAGCAGGCCCGCTTCAACGCCGACCTCGCCCACGAGGTGCT
>RFUD01000116.1 GCA_009923125.1 Planctomycetia bacterium | reverse complement strand
ATGTATGCCTACCTCTACGTCACCGACCGCGACGAGGGGCTCATCCTGGTGGGCGCGGGAACGCTCCTCGACGGCAACCCGCTCAACAACTTCCTGGAGCGGGCGGTGACCTTCAATCCCGGCGGGCTCCTCAACGGCGCCCGCAGCATCACGATCGCCGGAACGCACGCCTGGATCTGCTGCAACGCCGGCGTCGTGATCGTGTCGCTCGAGAAGCCGAAGTGCCCGGAGGTGGTGGCGGTGATCGGCTCGCCCGACGTGTTCGGCCCGCGATCGGTGGCGATCCAGTTCCGCCACGCCTTCATCTGCGACCGCGAGGGACTCAAGACCTTCGACATCACCGAACCCACGGCACCGGTCAAGCTGGCGACGGTGCCGCTCCCGCAGGCCAATCAGGTCTACGTCGCTCGCACCTATGCGTACGTCGCCGGCGGCCCGCAGGGGCTCGTGATCGTGGACGTGGAAAAGCCCCACGAGCCGTTCATCGACCAGGTATTCGATGGCGGAGGTTGCATGAACGACGTCCGCGACGTGAAGCTCGGCATCACCTATGTCAGCGAGTTCGCCTATGTCGCCGACGGAGCGAACGGCCTGCGCGTCGTGCAGCTCACCTCCCCCGACACGCCGGGCAACGTCGGCTTCAGCCCGCGGCCCACGCCGCAACTCGTGGCGACCTATCCGGTGACGAAGGGCGGCTGCGCCGTCTCGATCTCCGAGGGTCTCGATCGCGACCGGGCCGTCGACGAATCGGGCAACCAGATCTCCGTGTTCGGCCGCGTCGGCGCCCGCCCGTTCAACCGGGAGGAGCAGGAGCGCCTGTACAAGCGCGGCGGGCAGGTGTGGAAGGTGAGCGACGATCCCTTCGACCGGCGGTTCTACCGGCCGCTGCCCTGAGCCGCCGGCGGCAGCCGAAAGGCCGAGCGCAGGGTTTCGAGATTTGCGTTCGCGGCCGCCTCGAGCGACGTCTGCCAGAAGGGTGGCAACGCAGCGGCCTCCGCGGGCGGCCGGGGAACTCCAATCGCCGCGTCGCGGGCCAGGTTCGCGGCCACGGCGTCGCGGGCCTCGGCCGGCCAGGCGGCGTTGCCCTCCATCGCTCCGAGCATGATCCAGGCGACGAGCCGCGCCGAGTCGATGTCGCCACAGCGCAGGCCCGCGGCCGAGAGCCGCTCCGCGATCTCACGCCGTCGGTCGTCGAGGCCGTCGTCGCGGCGCACGGCCTGGAGCGCTCGGATCGCGGCATCGATCCGCTCGAGCGACTCGGGCGCTCCCGGCTCCAGATCCGCGTCGGCGCCGAACGGGCGCCGGTTGAGCACCGCGACCCACGGGGAGAGCAGGGCTTCCACGTCGTCGGGCTGGCCGGCCACCGCGAGGGCCACTCCCGCCGCGGCCCGCGGCCAGCGGGCGATGGTCGGACGGCCGGGCACGAGCCGGCCGTAGCCGGCCGCCTGGCGCCCGCTGGGAATCCGCAGATCGTGGTGGCAGGCCTGGCAGTCGTAGAGCGCGAGTTCGGGCCAGGGGGCCTGCGGTCGGTCGCCTGGCTCGGCGGCCAGGCGGGCGTAGTCCTGCACGAGCGTCGCCGACGACCGCAGGGCGACGAGCGTGCCCACGAGCGCCCGGTGGGTCTCGCTCGCGGCCTCGGTGTGGTAGCCGGCGGCTGCCGCCGCAGCCTGGACCCGCGGCGCCTTCTCCCACACCCGCTTCCAATGCGGCCCCATCGCGCGGCTGAACGTCTCCATCTCGAAGGCCGGGAGGGGCGGGTGCCCGGCGGCATACATCGCGTGGCTGATCACGCGTCCGGAGGCGACGTCGCCCAGATGACAGGAGAGACAGTTCTCCGCCTTGAGCACCGGATCGCGGAGGTCGCGCATGCCGAGAACGCCCTTCTCGGCCACGGACAGGAACCGCCAGCGCTTCTCCATGTGGGGCTCGAAGTAGCCGGCGCCGGCGCCGTGGCAGGTCTCGCAACTGATGCCGGCGTGGACGACGTCGTCCTCCTCCTCGGGGGGCGGTTCGGCGGCCGGATGCGTGTGGCAGGCGACACAGCTGACCGTCTCCGCCGCCTTGATTCCGAGCGCATGCTCCATCGCCCGGGTGCGCGGGTTGTCGGGGAGCAGGGCGAGGTGCGACCGCGAGTGCGCGTCGTGCCGCCAGACGGTGGTCGTGGCCACGTCACACCACTCTCCCTGTTCCGTTCGATGGCACTTCACACACAGCCCGGATCCCTTGAATGCGAAGCCGGAGGCCGCCACGCCGGGGAGTTCTTCAGCGCGGCATGCGGCCATCGTGCCGGCGAGCATCAGCATGGCGATAAAGCCGGATACAGCCGGGCCGAGCGTGGTGGCGGCGAGCATGGTAGGGTGACACGGGGGAGAGCGACGGGCATCCGCGCGAGTCGTCATGGTATGTCTGCGCGGGCGCGTTGGAAACGCTCGGCATCGAATCCGAGTGGAGCATCGACACCGGGCGGAAACCGCAGGCTGTCGCGGAGTGCCTCGAGAGCCGAGCGGACCCTGGGCGGCGGCCGGCCGTCGTGCCGTGCCGGACCGCCCGCCCGGGATGCCTCGAGCGCGAGCAGCGCCTGCACCGCGCCGTCCCAGCGATGCCACTCATCCGGGCGTGCGGCGACCATGCGGTCGAACGATGCCGGCGTCCCGTCAAGCACGACCACGGGCCGGGCGGAAAGCTCGGTGGCCAACCTGTCCGCCGCGGCGGCCATGCCCCGGGCTTCGAAGCGGATCCGTCGCAGCCGTTCCTCGTCCGCGTCGGCCCAGCCGGCGTCGAGGAGTCGTCGGACCTCGGCGAACTCGGCCGCCAGTTCCCGGGCCGCCGACGATTCGGTACCCACCTGGTTCTCGAGGAGCAGCGCGGCGGCGACATACCAGGGCTGCCAGGTGGGCGCACCAGGTGGCCGCGGCCGGGCGCGGTGGTCTTGGACGTCTGCGTTCGGGCCCAGTGACCGGTGGCAGGAGTAGCAGTCGAATTCGGCGAATTCCGGCCAGGGTTTGGCGGCTGCAGCCATGGGTTTTTCGACCGCGCGGACAGCGCGTTGCGCGCGGGTGTCGAGCAGTTCCGCCACCGCCTGGAGGGCCGCTGCCTGTCCGACGGCCCACGAACGTTCGGTGAAGTCTGCGGCCGCCTCTGCCCGGTCGCGCGGACTCCAGTGCCGCGGCCAGAGTCGCTGGAAGGTGGCGAGTTCGAAGAACAGCCGCGGGTGGCCGGCGGCGATCAGGTCGTGATCCACCTCGCGGTCGGATGCGCCCACATGGCAACGGACGCACGTGTCCGCCCGCTCACGTGGGCTCCCGAGTTCACGGTAGCCGAGCGACGCCCGCTCGGCCGGCGACAGCATTTTCCATTCGGGCAGGAAATGACGGCTCTCCCACTGCGTCGCGTCGCCATGGCAGGCCGCGCAGCCGACGCCGTCAGCGAGCACTCCTTTCGGCAAGGGGGCCCGGGACTCAGCCTGCACGGAGTGGCAGGCGAGGCATTGCCGAGCCTGGTGCGCCGGTCCGATGCCCAGGAGCCGTGCCATCCGCTGCGAACGCGGATCATGCAGCACCTCGTAGGCGCGAGCGTGCGGATCGCCGTCGACCCAGAGTGTGGCGGCAAACGATTGGACATCGTGATTGCCGGCCTTTGGGCCGCCGTGGCAGGCGGTGCTGCTGCAGGAGGACACGGAGAACCCGCGGGCGGTCTCCATGGCCCGCAGCGGGTTGGCCCCCGTCGGCACAGGGCAGATTTCCGGCAGCGGCCCGGCCCCCGGGGCGGAGGGCGGCTCCGGCAGCGGTTCTACCGCAGCAGCCGTCGGGCAAAGCACGATGAGAACGGCGATCAGGAGGGCGCCGCTCCGACCCGGGTGCGCAGACTGCTGCATGATCGTTTCCACCTGCAAAGGCACCTTGGGTTTCGTCACTGCGGGCTGTGGAGATGGAGCAATCCCCGGAGTCTTTGCCCAACCGCCCCAGGCACCGCGCAGGCAGGTTTCCCAGGCAGCCCAGGCAGCCGACCTTTCGGGGGCGACCGTCCGCCGGATACATTTTTGCCGGCGGCACACGTGTTTCGCGGCCCCTTGGCGGGCGGCACGGCGGCTGGATTGGAGCCCCTTGTGATCATCGGTGGGAAGCACTGGGCCAAGGACCTGCGGTGGATCATCGCGTGTTCAGTCGTGGCGGTGGTCGCGATCGTCGCCTATGCGAGTGAATGGGCCGAGGCGCCGCCGCTTCCGCCCGGTGGGAGCAGCCGCACGGGGTTTGTCTGCGGCGTGCTCGGCGGCCTGATCATCCTGTTCGAAATGCTGCTCTGGCCGCGCCGGCGCGTCCGCGCCTGGCGGCTGGGATCCGCGCAGGCGTGGCTGAGAGCGCATGTCTGGCTGGGGCTGCTTGCCGTGCCGCTGGTGCTCATGCATGCGCGGCTGTTGTTCATAGGAGGCCTGCTCAACTGGGCCCTCATGGTGACATTCGCCCTCGTGATCGTGAGCGGTGTGTGGGGGCTCGTGCTCCAGCAGTACCTGCCGAAGATGCTGCTCGAGCACGTGCCGGCCGAAACGATCTACGACCAGATCGACCATGTAGCGACCCAGCAAACCCGCGATGCCGAGAGGCTTGTGCGGGCGTTGTGCGAGGCGGACGCCACGCCAGCGGACGACGGTCCCGAACACCCGTCGGAAGCAGACGCCGACGATGTTGAGCACGCCGTCGTGACAGGGTTCCGCTCGCTGACGGGCATCCAGGGCAAGGTGCTCGAGACGTTGCCGATCTACGGTGTGATTCCCGGCACCCGCGAGATCCGCCGCCGGTTCTTCTCCGAGGTCCGGCCGTATCTGCTCGACGGTCGGGTGACCGGATCAACGCTCGCCTCGGCCCCCGCGGCGGAGCGGTTCTTCTCGGGACTGCGTGCGGTGAGCCCGCTCGAGGCCGGGCCGCTTCTCGAGCACCTGGCCCGGGCCTGCGAGCACCGGCGGCAGTTCGACCTCCAGGCGACGATCCATCACTGGCTGCACGGCTGGCTCCTCGTTCACGTGCCGCTGTCATTCGCGCTCCTGATCCTGCTTCTGATCCACGTGCCCGTCGCGCTCTGGTATTGGTAACGGCCATGGCCACACTCCCCGATCCCCGCGCCGGTCGCAGCAGCACGTCGCGGCACCAGGCCGCGCGGATCGATCGCGGCTATTTCAAGCGGCCCAACCCGTTGCAGAGGGCCCGCCGCTGGCTTGTGGCCGGCGGGCTCACGCTGGCGGCGGCGTGGTGCGCCTGGGGGGCCATCGACGTACCGGCGCACCACTCACCCGGTCCCGTGGCGGCCGTGCACGCCACCTGGGAGCAGGACTGCGAGGCTTGCCACGTGCCGCTCTCGCCGATCAAGCCGAACACCTGGCTCACGACCAACGAGACCCGCCGCGAGGCCGATGCGAAGTGCGAGAAGTGCCATGCCGCGCCCGGCCACCATCCGCTCCAGATCGCCGCCGAAGTCGGCTCGTGCGCTTCCTGCCACGCCGACCACCGCGGCCGTGATCACGACCTCACGCGGGTGGGCGACCGCACCTGCGTCGCTTGCCACGAAAACATCACGGCGCATCGAGTGAGTGTCGTGGGTCTCGAGCCGGCACGGAAGACGGCCCCGATCACGCGGTTCGACGACGTGCATCACCCCGCCTTCGCGGGCCTCGCCGCTGATCCGGGTCGGCTGAAGTTTTCGCACGGCCGGCACATGCGGCCTGGGCTCACGTTCGGTGCGACCGATGGAAAGGAGGGCGGGCGGAACACGACCTGGACCTACGCGATGCTCCCCGAGCATGAACGGTCACGATACCTGCCCGCCGGTGCCGATCCCGACGCCCCGATGCAACTCGCGTGCAATGCCTGCCACGAGTTTGGCATCGACCTGCCTGCCGGCGATCTCCGTGCCGTGACCGGCATGCTCGCGGGGGCGAAGCCGGGCGCCTATGCCCTGCCGGTGGAGTTCGACCGGCACTGCGCCTCCTGCCACACGCTTCCTCTCGACGCAGTGCCGAGCGCGGCGTCCACCGAGGCTCCGCCCGCCGCGACCGTGCCCCACGGGCTCGACGCTGTGGCCCTGCGTCGGTTCATCGAGTCGGTCGCGGTGCAGCGGGCACTCGCCGCGGCCGCGCCGTCGGACGATCGCGAGCGGCCATTGCCCACCAGCCACGTTCCTGCCGTGGGCGCCCTGCGGGAGGACGTGGGCCGGTCGGCCGGCGACTTCGCCGCCGCGACGCGATCATTCGTCCGCGGCACCTGCCAGAAATGCCACGACGTCGAGGAGGTCGAACTGCCGGCTGCGGCAAGCCTGCTCGCCGGCGCTGCAGCCCAGGCTGAAGCCGGCTGGTTCCGGACGGTGGCTACGGCCGTGCCCGACGTCTGGCTGCGGAAGGCCCGGTTCGATCACCAGCCGCATCGGCTCTACGATTGCCGGGAGTGCCACGCCGCCGCTTTTCCGGGGCCACTCGACGAGGCGGTCGCCACGCTCGCGGCGGGCGGCTCGCCGCTGGACAATCCCCAGGTGATGATCGCCGGCCGCGAGTCCTGCACGGCGTGCCATGCCCCATCGCGGTGGGACTCCGTGAAACAGGCCCGGGTCGGCGGCGCCCGGTTTGACTGCGTCGAATGCCACGGCTACCACGGTTCGCACCATGGGTCGGCCCCGACATCTCCGCTCACGGCGGCCCGGTAGGAGGCTTTCCGTGCCGCCGCGCCCCGTTGCCATCCTCCGGTTCGCAGTTCTCTGGCTGCCATGCCTCGCCGTCGCGGTCGGCGGGTCGGCCGCCGAGCCGCGGGCGCTCGTCGGGCCGGGAGCGTGCACGTCTTCCGGCTGTCATGCGGCGCCGGTGGAGGGGCATGACGCGTGGCAGAGCGCGTACACGGTGTGGTCCACCCGCGACCCCCACGCGCGGGCCCAGCGGGTGCTCCACGAGCCGCTCGCGACGCGGATCGTCGCGGCGCTTGCCAGCCGGGATCCGGGGCTGGCGGC
The DNA here is from genome assembly GCA_009923125.1 of Planctomycetia bacterium. Classification (GTDB taxonomy): domain Bacteria; phylum Planctomycetota; class Planctomycetia; order Pirellulales; family UBA1268; genus RGVT01. Next base: position 207 of record RFUD01000116.1, on the reverse strand, counting down.
GACGCCAGCCCCGGAAAACAAGGCCTGCGTCGGCTGCCACGCCACCGCGCGGGATGCGCTCGCAGCCGCAGGCGTGAGCTGCGAGTCATGCCACGGAGCGGCGGGGGATTGGCTCGTGGCCCACACCCTGCCGGGCTGGAAGACGGCGGGCAACACGCTGGGAATGGTCGATCTTGCCGACCCGACGACCTGCGCCGCGCGGTGCGC
>RFUD01000115.1 GCA_009923125.1 Planctomycetia bacterium | reverse complement strand
ACGATCACGTTCACCGCCACCGACGGCAGCACCCAGGTCGTCACCGTCACGATCACCGGCGACGAGGACCTGCCGCAGGTGCTCCTGGCCGCGGACATGTTCGTGGTGAATTCCACGCTGATGCGTGGCGAGACCACCGAGGTCTACGTGACGTTCAGTGAGCCGGTTCTGGATTTCGATACCGCCGACATCTCGGCGCCGAATGGCCAATTGTCGCCGCTCGTGAGTGTGGACGGCGGCTTCACCTGGGTGGCGTCGTTCACGCCGACCGACGGCATCGCAGTCACGGAGAGCAGGATCTCGGTCGATCTGGCCGGCGTGGTGATCGAGAGCACCGGCACGGCCGGGTCAGGCACGATCTCGACCGTGATCGCCATCGACACCACGGCCCGCCGCCCCGTTGACCTGAGCATCACGATCACCGACTCCCAGGATCGATATGTGCCGGGCGGCAAGGTCACGTTCGTGGCCACCGTCAGCAACGCCGGCACGCAGGCGGTCGAAGGGGCCGTCGTCCGCATCCCCGTGCCGGTCGGTGTCGTCAGTGCGACGTGGGTCGCGGTCGGCGACGGCAATATCATCGGGTCGGGCTCCGGCCCACTCGATCGGACGCTGACGATCGGGGCCGGGGGAAGCGTGACGATCATGTATGTCGCCGTCGTCTCCCCGACGGCGACGGCGGGGATCGCGGCCCTGGCCACCGTGTCGGCCCCGGCGGGCTTGATCGACTCGGATCCGACGAACAACGCCGCCCTCGACATCGACGTGCTCGACGTCCCGAGCCTGATCGTCGCGTCGTCGGATCTGGGCGTCGGCGGCCCGACCGTGCAACTGATCGATCCGGTGAGCGGGGAGCAGCGGCGGTTTACGCCGTTCGAGGCCTCGTTCATCGGCGGCGTCAGCGTGGCCTGCGCCGACCTCACCGGCGACGGCATCGACGAACTGATCGTCGGCCCCGGCCGTGGACGGGTGGCTGAAATCCGTGTGTTCACGCAGTGGGGTGTCGAACTGCCGGCGTACCGCACCATCGCGTTCCCCGGATACACCGGGGGAGTGATCGTCGCGGCCGGAGATGTCACGGGCGACGGGCAGGCAGACATCATCGCGAGCATGATGTCCGGGCGGAGCGAGGTGCGGGTGTATCAGGTCAGCCCAGCCGCCGCCGATCCCGTGGTCAACGCCCCTTGGGTCGCGTTCCAGCCCTTCGGCAACAGCTTCGCGGGTGGCGTGTCGGTGGCGGCCGCCGACGTCGGCCGGTTCGACAACGGCGTGCTGCGCGACGCATCGACGGCCGACGGCCGGCACGAGATCGTGGTCGGCAGCGGCAGCGGCATGGCCGCGACCGTGAAGGTCTACGATCTGTCGACGCGGAAGCCGAGGCTGGTCGATACGATCCTGCCCTTCAAGGGCGTGCAGAAGGTCGGCATGCTGTCTCTGTCCGTGGGACGCCTGAACGGCGACACCATCGACGACATCGTGATCGCCTCCGGTCCCGGGAACGGCGGCGTGGTCGCCGCCTACAGCGGCCGGGTGGACGACAAGCAGGACCTCCGCCTCGTCAACGCCGCTCCGTTCACAACGCGAGCACACCGTAACGCCGCGGTCACGGCCACGGCGCTCGACCTCGACGGCGACGGAATCGCCGACCGGATCTTCGCGTCGCAGGGCGACGGAGGGGACGTCGGCGCGATTCGCCAGATCGACGGCTCGGGCAAGCCGGTCGCGGCCTCGGCTGCCGTCTCACGGGTCGGACCGACGGCGGTTCGGCTCACCTCGGCGAACAGTGGAGCGGCCGCCCGCGAGGCCCGGCGACGGATGAACGCCGTGGCCGCGGTCGGCGGCGTCGGACGGCAGGACGTCCTGGAGGCGGCCTTCGCCAGCATCGCCGAACAGGCGAAGCGGACCAGGGCCGGAGCCTGACCCTGCCTCTGTACTATAGTAGTTTCAAGAGTTTCATGAACACACCCTCGACATCCAACCCCATGGTCCATCGCCCCCTTGCCCGTCGCACGTCTCGCCACGCCGATCAGCCGAGGCCCCGCACAGCGTCCGTGGTGCGCTGGCTCATCGTGCTCGGCACGCTCTCGCTGCCGTCCGCGGGAGTCTGCCAGATTGTGACGCCCCCGGTGGAAGTGGCCGACAAGCCGCGGGTCGATCCGGTCGCCGATCCGGACGGCCTCCGTGCGGAGGTCCGCTCGTATCTCGTCGATTCGCTGAAGACGGTGCCGGTGCCCCTGCCCAGCACCATCACAGAATTCGTCAAGGACCAACGTGCCGCGGTGGCCCTGGGGAAGGCGCTGTTCTGGGATCAGCAGGCCGGGTCCGACGGCATGGCCTGCGCGAGTTGCCATTTCCACGCGGGCGCCGACTCCCGCGCGCGAAACCAGATATCACCGGGGATGATCGGCGGCAACGGCACGTTCGATCGTCTGCCATCGGGGCCGAAGGCGGGCGGACCGAACTACACGCTGACCCGCGGCGATTTTCCCCTGCACCGGAAGGCCGATCCCCACCGTCGCGCCCTGGGGACAAACGTCGCGTTCGACACCGATGACGTCGTGTCTTCGTCGGGCGTCGCGCACGCCGGCCTGCAGAAACTCGGCCCCCAGGTGATCAGGTCGCCGAAGACCCCGCCCGTCACGCAGGACATCGTCACCAATCAGGCGAATCAGCGGGCGGGCATCGTACCGAGTTCCGCGACCAACGCGACGATCGTGCCCCCCTCCGCGCGGCGGCCGCCGCCGCGCACGAGCGTCGCTGAATTGTTCAATACGGCCCAGGCGGACCCGCTGGGATTCTCGATCACCGTCGCCGGCAAGAAGCTCAACACCCGGCGGGTCGAGCCGCGGAACACACCGACGGTGATCAACGCCATTTTCACCCACCGGAACTTCTGGGATGGCCGCGCGAATTTCCATTTCAACGGCCGCAACCCGTTCGGCCCCCGGGATCCCGATGCGAAGGTCTGGAAATACGCCGGTTCGCGGCTCGACTCCGTGGCCATCCTGCTCGACAACGCGAGCCTCGCGTCGCAGGCGGTCGGCCCGGTGGAGAGCGTGCTGGAAATGTCGGCCCACGATCGCAACTTCCTGCACGTGGGCAGGAAACTGCTGCTTTCCACGCCGCTCCTGCAGCAGTCGGTGTCGCCGAGCGACAGCGTCCTCGCTCCCTACGCTCGGTCTATCCCGACGGCCACGCGGACCGGCCTGAAAGTCGGCTACGGCGACCTGATCAAGCAGGCATTCGTCGATCAGTGGTGGGCGGCCCCGGGCGAGCCGATCGTCATCGACGGCACGTCCTACTCCCAGATGGAAGCGAACTTCTCGCTGTTCTGGGGTATCGCGATCATGCTCTACGAGCGGACGCTGGTCTCGGACGACGCGCCCTTCGACCGGTTCATGGAGGGCGACAACTCCGCCCTCACCGCCCAGCAACGGACCGGGCTGTCACTGTTTCTGCACGAGGGCAAGTGCGTCAACTGCCACACGGGAGCCGAGTTCACCTCCGCATCCATCAGCCATCTGAAGAGTCCCGAACGGCCGATCGGTGGTTTCGGGAGCGACTCACCGACCGCTTCCCCCTCGACACGGCTCCAGCTGATCGAGCGGATGCGGATGCAGATGGGCACGGCGATCTACGACGGGGGCTTCTACAACATCGGCGTCAGGCCGGCACTCGAGGATCCGGGGGTGGGCGGTCCGGATGCCTTCGGCAACCCGTTGTCGTTTTCCGCCCAGGCGACGGGCGTCGGGAAGATCGTGGACGTGGCCCCGCCGTTCGCCGACCCCGTCAAGTTCGCAGCCGGCGCGGGCCGCCCGCCCGCTCCGGGCGAGCCGATCTCCGTGATGGGATCGTTCAAGACGCCGTCGCTGCGCAACATCGACCTCACCGGGCCCTACTTCCACAACGGCGGCATGCTGACGCTCGAACAGGTCGTGCAGTTCTATGCCCGCGGATCCGACTTCGCCGACTGGAATCGGGCCCACGGGATCGAGACCGACGCCGACATCGAAGTGCTGCCAGTGCTCAACGGCGACCGGGAAAAGATCCGCGCCGTGGCGGCATTCCTGCGGTCGCTCACCGACCCTCGGGTGGCGTACGAGCGGGCTCCCTTCGATCATCCTTCGCTGTCCCTGCCGGACGGGCATGTGTCGGCGGCCCATGCCACGATGCCCGGCGTGGCGCGGTCCACCATGGTCGTGAAGCCGGCCGTCGGAGCGGTGGGCAACCCCCAACCGATCCAGCCGTTCCTGGGAGGCTCGCTGGTGGGGCCCGACGGAGTTCCGCGCGATGACGGGATCCGTTAGGCACGCCGCGGACGGTCGCCGGGCGTTCTCGCTCGTCGAACTGCTCGTCACGATGGTGATCATCTCCATCGTGGCTTCGCTTTCGGCCGTCGGGCTGGCGGGAATCCGGACGCGGACGAAGGTGGCGAAAACCCGGACCACGATCCGGAAGCTGCACGAGGTGGTCGTGCCCCGCTCTCTGGAGTACCTCGATCGCCGCGTGGACGACGCGGTGTGGTCGGAGTTCGACTATGAACTCGACCGATCCGGTCTCGATGGCCGCGACCCGCGGTTGAAAGCCGGCTCGCCCGTGCTTGCCGCCTGGAAGCGGCTGACACAGATCCGCGGCATGATGGTGCACGAAATGCCCGATCAATGGATCGACGTGCGGCGGCCGGCCTACCCGGTCGATCCCTCCGACTCCGTGCCGTCGAATCCCAAGGCCGTCAGCACGCCGGTGATCGAGCGGTATCTCCGGCACGTCGATGCACTCGTGACGCCTGCCGATCCGTCGCGCAACACGCCGGACAAGGTGCTCGCCACACTGGGTCTCTCCGAGGCATCCGCGGAGACGCTCTATCTGCAGGTCGCCCTGGGGTCGTTGGATGCCGACGCGCTCGAGCCGTTCCGCGAGGACGAGATCGGCGACGGCGACGGCGATGGGGCGCGGGAGTTTCTCGACGGGTTCGGCCGGCCGATCCACTTTCTCCGCTGGGCGCCGGGCCATGCACGGCAGGCCGGCTTGCCCGTCACCGACGATCCGTTCGATCCCTACCGGCTCGGCAAGGCCTTGGGAGCCGCGGACTCGTCTCTGCTGACGCCGCTGATCGTGTCGGCCGGCCCGGACGAACAGTTCTCGCTGCGGCGAGACGCATCGCGGTCGATCGAGGAGCAGGGCGCGGCCCGGGTCGCGATGCAGCCCGGCGGCCTGAAGTTCCTGCCGCTGCCGTTCGATCCGTTCGACCCGATCGAGGCAGGCGGAGCGATTCCCGGGAATCGTGGCCACCTCGACAACATCTCCAATCTCGGCATGGGGTCACCGTGAGTTCCAGCATCCCACGCCGGTTCCGCGGCATGACGCTGCTCGAACTGCTCGTCGTCGTCGCGATCCTCGGGCTGCTGTCCGCCGCGGTGATGCCGGTCCTCGGCGGCGGACCCCTGCGGGCCGCGCGGGCGGCGGCCTCCTCCGTCACGAGCCTCGCGTCGAAGGCCCAGGCGCAGGCCGTCGGCCGGGAAAACGCCGTCGGGCTGTGGATCGAGCCGCGGTCGATCGACTCGGCGATCGACCTCGCAGTCGCCAGGCAGCCCGCCCCGTATCGTGGCGACACGTTCGACGCCATGGCCTCGCTCTCCGGAACGGTGGCCAGCGGAACGATGAGCCTGGAGTTCCAGGAGGACAAGGTGACGACACTCACCGGCTCGTCGAATCCACCTTTCGCCGCATCAGGTGATTTCATCGAGTTCGCGGAGTCTCCCGCCCGCTTCGCGCTGATCTGCCCGAATCCGCCCTCGCCCGACGGCTGGTTCGCGACGCTCCGGCCGGAGGCCGGTCAGACGACCACCAACACCGTCTGGCCGACGCCCACCGCCGACGGCTCGGAGAAGGTCTGGCACGCGTTCTCGATCATCCGGCGTCCCGCACCGGTGTCGCTCGGCATCTCCCTCGGGTCGGGCCTGGCCATCGATCTGGCGTGGTCGGGCATCGGCACGCGGCGATTCGGCCGCACGCCGCTCGGGGGAGACGGCTCATCGAGTCCGGACCCGTCCGACGACCTCACGCCGCTCGACATGTATTCCGCGGGCCAGGCGATCGCCATCATGTTCGATCGCGTCGGGGCGGTCGGCGAAGTCGGGTTTTTCAACACGCGGGTTTCCCCGACGGCCGGCGCGGCCGAGATTCGCGCGCCGCTGCGGTCGCCGGTGTTCCTGCTCATCGGCCGGATCGACCGCTGCGGGCTCGGCTATCGCGATTCGCCGTCCGAGGACGCGCCGGGGGCCAACTGGCAGTATCCGGAATCGTTCTGGGTATCGATCGATCCCAAGACGGGCCTGGCCCGCTCGACGCAGGTCGTGCTCCGTGACGATGACGGCCGGGTGACGACGGCGCGTCGTTCCCAGGCCGCGATCCGGTCAGCACAGTAGAGGTGGACGTGATCACGCGTCGCTGTTCCATGCCGCGGCACCCCGCCGGGATCACGGTCCTCGAGGTGCTCATCGCGATCGGCATCGTCGCCGTCGGTCTCACGAGCGTCCTGTCGTTGATTCCACTCGGTCGCACACTGCTCACGAAGGCCATCGTCGCCGATCAGAGCGGTGCGCTCCTCGACAATGCACGGGCGACGGTGATCACGTCGGGACTGGCCAACGTCGAGGCGCTCACCGGCACCGGCGGTGGACCGTGCCCGGACTCGCCGCTCGTGCTCGACCCGGAGGGCCTCGCGAGCGGCGCGTGGCCGGCGGCGTGCGGACTCAACCCGGCCGTCCTGCGGGCGGGCGCCACGCTTGCCGCGGACGCGGCTCCGGAGAGCGGCCAGCCGCGGACGTGGCCGGTGTCCGCCATGTCGTTCATCTCCGGCGACGACGTGCTGATGACGGCGCCGGACAACGACGACCTCCCCGTCACGAACCGTTTCGTGAACGGCGTCCGTCGGGCGGCGGGCCGGGCGAGCTGGTTCGCCGTGCTCGCGAAGTCGTCCGCGGCGCCCTTCGCCGCGGGCGAAATGGCGACGCTGTCGATCGTGGTCTGCCGAAACCGCGTCCCGGGCCTGATGCCCCCGGCTGCCGGGGTCGTGGCGCCCCCCCTGACCCTCCACGCGACGCCAGTGCGGTATTCGTTGTCCTGGGCGGCGGCCGCGCAGCTCTTCCCGGACCGGCAGAATCGTGAGGTGGTCCGCAAGGGTGCGATTCTGCTGGT
>RFUD01000114.1 GCA_009923125.1 Planctomycetia bacterium | reverse complement strand
CGTGCTCAATGGCGCCGGGCCGGCCGAACTGCCGGTGCCGAAGCTCGAGGACTGGCCGCAGGTCACCTGGTCGGCCGGGGCCAGCGCGCGTCGGGTGAATCTCGATACGGTGACGGCGGCGGAAATCCGCACCTGGAAGCCGGGCGAAACCCTGCTGCTATCGGGCGCGATGCTGACCGGCCGGGATGCCGCTCACAAGCGCATCCAGGACATCCTCGCGAGCGGGCAGCCACTGCCCGAGGACGAGTCGAGCTTCGACGATTTCGACGACGACTTCGACGACGACTTCGAGGAGGAGGAAAACGATCCCGACTGGGATCACCCCGAGGAGGCGGATCCCGCCCCGCCGCCCGCCAAGGCCCCGGGCAAGAGGAAATAGCCGACCGCACCCGGAGTTCCCGATGGCCGCCACCCGCACGAGCGACTGGTTCGGGAAGCTGAACCAACTCGACTTCGACATCGACTTCTTCGAGAAACTCCTCGCCCGCAACGGCGACTCGATCGAGGTGGTGCGGACGCTCGGCGAATTGGTCGCCCGGAAGGGCGACGTGCGACGCGCCCTCGAGCTCGACCGGCGGCTCGTTTCCCTCCTGCCCGACGACTTCCTCGCCCGCTACAATCTGGCCTGTTCGCTGGCTTTGGCCGGACAGCCTGACGAGGCGATCGACTCCCTCTCGACGGCGATCCTGCTCGGCTACGACGACCTGGCGCACCTGGAGGTCGATCCCGACCTCGACTCACTGCGGGAGCGGCCCGACTTCCGGGCGCTGCTCGGCCACGAGTGAGCGGCGCCTCCATACGGCGAGGGACCGCATGCTCGACCAGTACGACAAGATCACCGAGGCCTGCGTCGCGATCGGCGACCGCTGGCCGCATGCCCCCGCCGTGGGGATCATCCTCGGCAGTGGCTTGGGCGGCGTCACCGACGCGATCACCGAGAAGACCGTGATCCCGTACGACGCGATCCCGCATTTCGCCCGCTCGACCGCCCACGGGCACGCGGGCCAACTCGTCTGCGGACGTCTCGACAGCGTGCCGGTGGTCGTGATGGAAGGGCGGCAGCACGCGTACGAGGGCTATCCGCTGTCACAGATCACGTTTCCGGTCCGGGTCGTGAAGCGGCTCGGGGCCGGCCGCCTCATCGTCACCAACGCCTGTGGCGGCCTGAATCCGCAGTTCCGTACCGGCGACCTGATGGTGATCGACGACCACATCAACCTCATGAACGACAATCCGCTCGTCGGCATCAACGACGACCGGCTCGGCCCCCGCTTCCCCGACATGTCGGCCCCGTACACGCCACGGCTGATCGACGCGGCGCTGGAGGTGGCGAGGCGGGAAAATTTCGCCGCCCACCGGGGCGTGTATGTCGCCGTCACAGGCCCGAATCTCGAGACACGCGCCGAATATCGCTTTCTCCGCGGGATCGGCGCCGATGTGGTCGGCATGTCCACCGTGCCGGAGGTCATCGTGGCGGTTCATTCGGGCCTCGAGGTCCTCGGAATCTCCGTGATCACCGACATGTGCCTGCCCGACGCCCTCGAGGTGGCGACGGTGGAGAAGATCCTGGCGGTGGCCCGCTCGGCCGAACCGAAGCTGCGGGCCATCATCAAGGACGCCGTGTGCCGCTGACCGCGATCGCCAGACCGGGGCGTCGCAATCAGATCGAAACGCCGCAGCGATCGATCGCGGCCCGGATCCGCTCGGCGAGCCGCCGCCGATCGGCCCGCTGCGAGTCGGTCGCGGGCTGACGCGATTCCCCCATCGCGAAGCCGCGCAGGCCCGCGGCGATCCGGAAGCCCTCGGGAAAGTCGGCCCCGAGGAACGTGATGTCGAGGAGGTCGGTGATCTGCCGCTGCCGCGCGAATGCCGCGTCGAGCCGCCCGGCCCGCACGTCGTCGTAGATCGCCCGCGTCACCTCCGGCACCACGCCGCTCGTGGCATGCACGCCGCCGTCGCAGCCGGTGAGCAGCATCGGCACGAGCGCCGCGTCCCAGCCCGTGAAAAACGCAAACTCGGGCCGGATCGGCCGCACGGCTGCGATCAGCCGCTGCATGTGCGAGATGTCGCCGCTCGAATCCTTGATCCCGATCACCCGCGGGAACTCTTCCGCGAGCCGCCGCGTCGTGGCGACGTCGATCGGCGAGGCGAGCATCGGAATGTGGTAGAGCGTGACATCGATCGGCGTCTCGCGGGCGATCTCGCGAAAGTAGGCATACACGCTCTCCGGCGAGAGCTTGAAGTAGAAGGGCGCCACGATCGCCACCGCCCGGGCCCCCGCTTCGAGCGCGTGCTGGCAGGCCTGAATCGTCTCGGCCACGTTCGCCTCGGCCGCACCGGCCACCACGGGCACGCGGCCCGCCACCGCCTCGCAGACGATGCTCGTGATCCGCCGGCGTTCCTCCACGTTGAACCGCGTGAACTCGCCGGTCGAGCCGTTCGGGTAGAGCCCGTGCACGCCCTTGTCGACGAGCCAGGAGACGTAGCGGGCGAGCTCCGCCTCGTTGATCCGCCCGCGGGCATCGAGCGGCACCATGTGGGGCGTGAGAATGCCGGAAATCGGAGCGGATGACGCCATCATGTGTCCCTGCTGAGCGAGCCTACCGGTGATGCAGGCTGTCGAGCACCCGCTCCTTCATGCCGCCCACGTGGCCGCGCATGAGCTTGGCCGCCTTCGCGGGGTCTCTCTTCCTGATCGCCTCGTAGATCTCGCGATGCTGCTTCGCCGTGGGGATCGCCCGGGCGGCGAGCGTGGCCGAGTCGGTCTTCATGAAGTTCCACGACACGACGAGCGAAAGAATCTGGGCATTCTCGAAAAACCGGCGGGCCACGCGATTGTTGGCGGCGGCCAGGATCGTGGTGTGAAACTCACGGTCGAGCGTAGAGAGCCGGCGGCGGTTTTCGGGGGCGTCGAGCCAGCGTTCGAAATCCCGCCGCTTCACGAGCTCAGCAAACTCGTCGCACACCCGCCGCAACACCGCAAGCTGCGCCGTGTCGGCCATCCGGGCAGCCCGCTCGGCCGCGTAGGGCTCGAGCAGCTCGCGCATGTCATACAGTTCTTCGAGCTCCTGCGGGCTCACGTCGCGAAGGTACACGCCCGACTGCGGCCTGTGCTCGATCAGCCCCTCGGCCTCGAGCGCCAGAAGCGCCTCGCGGACGGGGCTTCGCGAGAGGCCAAGGTCCTTGGCCAGCGAGCGATGCGACAGCCGCTGCCCGGGCCGAACCTCGCCACCAAGCAGGAGCGTCCGCAGCTGCTTGTAGGCATCCGCCTTCGAATCGACGGCGCGGGGCCGGCCACGGGTGGGAACCATGATTGAAGGTCTCTTGCGGAGTGAGCGGGGGACGTTCGCCAAGCGATAGGCTATTACTGTACCGACAGTGAACGGAGCCGGAAGGGCGGTGGCGGCGGACGGCTGCCCCTGGTAGCAATTCGCTTACGAGCCGGATTCGGCAGGCGTATTGCACGCTGCGTACAATCGGCCTCATGACCGGGCGGCAATTCTACGATTGGCAGACAGCTGGTGGCGCGGATGACGTGATGCGCATGGTGGATGCGCTCGAGCGGGCCGAGCTGCACTGGTGCGCCATCGGCGGCATCGCCGTGAATCACTGGGCTGCCGAGCCGATGGTCACGCGGGACGTCGATTTTGTCGTGGCAGTCGATGAGATCGCGCGTGCAGTTGCTGCTCTCGAGGCCGTCGGCTTCGTGGCAGAACGACACGAGTGGTCGGTGAACTTTCGTGGCCGATCGCAGGTGAGCCTGCAACTAAGCACGGAAGATTTCTATCGCGAGTTTCCTGCCCGCGCCATCGCAGCCGACGTGCATGGGATCCTCCTGCGGGTGGCCTCGCTTGGCGACACGCTGGCGGGCAAGATCAAGGCCTGGCGAACACCTGAACGGCGGCCAAGCAAGGCGATCAAGGACCTCGGCGACATCGCCCGGCTCATCGAAGCCCACCCGCAGCTCGCGCAGACTTTACCAACTGACGTCGCTGCTGCACTCGACCGGGCGTAGCCAGGGGCAGAAGTGGCTCACGCCACGCGATGGCCGGCTGACGTTGACTAGGAAAGGGCATGACAAACGCCAGTTACTCGGCAGCACAGCCATTGGTCACAAGTCACTCCGCCAAGCATCCAATACTTTGACGAGGCGGTCGGCTGCGCGAATCTCAAACGTCACGGCTATCGGCCCGACGATCAAAATTCTTCTGCCGTGGCTACGCGATTCACCTGCTTCCGCCGGCATCGTTCGGAGCATCTCATCGACATCGCGGGCTGCTGCGGTGACCACATCTCGGTCAGACGCTGCGAGCCAGATTGCCGCAAGCTCCTCAGCGGCTGATTCAGCCCAAACGACCGTGTGGGTCACGGCGCAGCTCGAAAGTCGCGAAGCACGTCCGCGAGCGGACGCCCCGGTTCCTCGCGGCTCCTTCGCTCCAATTCGTGCTCCGGCGTCGGAGACTCGATGCCCTGATATCTGGCTGGCTTTGCGACTGGAATGAAGTGGCCGACGACACGACCTCCCCGGTCGCACAGTTCGATCGGCATCGGCGCGTCGAGCAACCTCGCTTCCAATCCTTGATCAATCGTAACCCGCACCATGGTTCGGTCTCCGCAAGACGCATACCTGGAACAGCTGCATCACTGTTCTTTCGTATACGTAACCCGCTTATTGCTGACAACATGTCGTCGGGAGCAGGTCACCCCACGCGATGCTTCGCGAGCACGGCGTCGGTGAGCTTGCCGCCCACGCCGGGCGCGTCGGGCAGCGTGTAGAAGCCGTCCACGACGCGGATCGGGTTTTCCCAGACGTCGAACAGCGACTCGTAGCAGCATTCGATCATCGGCGTATTCGGCGTGGCCGCGGCGAGCTGGGCGTGCACGTTGTGCTGCACGTTCGTGTGCGGGATCACCGTCAGCCCGTAAGCTCGGCCGAGGGCCGCCACGTCGAGCCATTCCTCGATGCCGGAGAGCTTCGTGACGTCGGCCTGGAGGATGTCGGCGCCCTTGGCATCGACGTAATCCCGGAACGCCTGCAGCGTGTAGACCGTCTCCCCCACCGCGATCGGCAGGTCGAGCGCCTGGGCGAGGTCGCCGTGGGCCCGGACGTCGAAGGGATGCATCGGCTCCTCGAGCCAGGCGATGTCGAATTCCTCGAGCCGCCGGCCCCACGTGATCGCCGTCTTCAAATCCCAGACGGTGTTCACGTCGACCATCAGCTTCGGTTTGTCGCCGATCGCCTTCCGCACTGCCTTCACGCGCGCGTAGTCTTCACGGGGGTCGGGCAGGCCAAGCTTCATTTTCACGGCATCGAAGCCGCGATCCAGGATCCGCTGCATGTCGGCCACGAGTTCATCGGTGCTCCACGTCAGCCAGCCGCCGTCCGTGTTGTAGGCCTTCACGCGGTCTTTGCAGGGGCCGAGGTGCCGCCAGAGGGGCTGGCCTTCCAGCTTGAGCTGGATGTCCCAGAGGGCGAGGTTCATGGCACACAAGCCCACGCGGGCCACGCCCACGCGGCCGATGAAGTGCGTCGTCGAGTTCATCGCCTGCATGAGCGCATGGCGGTCGAGCGCCGGCTTCCCGACGATCGCCGAGGCGTAGCACTCGTCGATCATCACCTGCGCGGCCCGCAGGCCCTTGGAGTAGTTCCAGTTGAAGCCGTGGCCCGTCACGCCGGCATCCGTCTCGATCGACACCTGTACGAACTCGACGGAATCGACGCTCGACTGGCTGTCGGTGATCGTCCGCTGCCCGAGCGGCACGTCCACGAGCACGGTCTTCACCTTCGTGATGACCGGGCTGCCTACGAACGCGTCAGCGTTGCTCACGGCCATTGTCTCGCATGGCATCGGGATCAAGTCCGGCATCAGGCCAACCCAGCAGGCGTCGCTCCCGCGCGAGACAGGCTCGTGGCGTGTTGCGACGCGCCGTCGGCTGCAGTTCGGCCCAGCGAATCGTGTCCTGCAGGACCCGCCAGCGGTCAGCGGGACTCCAGACTCGTTCGCGGCGGCCCTGCTCTTGCGCCACAAGTTCGGCAAACGTGTCGGGAATGTCGGCCGGACTGTCGTTCATGATCGATCAGGCTCATCGCGAAAAGAAGACGACCGTCGCAGGGCTGCGATCCGGTCGTGGTGCCGCTGTCCCTCAGGCAGAGCATCTGACAGGCAATCATATGCTCGTCGCGCAACCCGCGATATGTGATACCGCTTGCAGTGCGACCCGCAACGTTCATACCCTGAGTCTACCGAGCAGCGCGGAGAAGTCTGGCCATCTTTCAGCCGCCACCGGCTGACGTAAAAACTGTACTGCTGTATAGCATCTGCCGTCTGGCGGTCGGGCCGGCGGATACACTTGTTCCATGGCTACCGATCCACTGGATGACGTCGTGCGGATGCCCGGCCCGAGCGTCGTGCGGTTCGGCCTCGACGTCCTCGACCGCGTGGAGCAGACGGTGGCCATGGTCAAGGAACGGCTCAAGCGGGTGAAGGCTGCCCTCGAGGGCGCAGGCTTCGTGCACTCGGAGCTGCTCGCCAACCCCGGCGGCTGACACGACTTGTGACTGGCCAGCTCCACGCAAGGCCACGGCCTTGCCGGAACTGCAGGGGAACTTCGACAATCGTGACGATGAACGGACCGATCGAGTTTTACCGCACGTTTCAGGCGCTGCTCCGTGGGCGTGCGATCGAGGGCCTGCTCACGTCGGGCATGGCGTGCGTCGAATATGGGATCCAGCAGACCACGAAAGACACCGACTGGATCATCGCGCCAGCCCTCATCGAACGGCTCGTGACACTCTTCGGCGAACTCGAGCGGGGAATCAGCGGCGCGAACTGGAGAATCTCCTACCGCGGCCTGTTCGGCGCACCGCTCGACTCGGAGTACCTCGCCGGCGGATGGACGAGCCACCTCGTGGCATTCGAGCTGGCCGAATCGGCCGGGCGTCATCTCGACTTCTTCGGCCGGCCACCGCGGGTGGGCGACGGCTGGCACGCCGACTCCGTCGCCGGCATTGCGAGTCGTGACACCGTCATCCGGATGAAGAAGACCGACCGGCCGAAGGACTGGCCGCTCGTCAACGCGCTGGCGATCCAGGCGCACTATGCGGGCGATCCCGCGGCGGTGCTCCATCTGCGCGATCACGAGATCCTCCGGGAGGCCTGGCGACAGATCGCGCCTCAGGGCCGAGGGCTACCCCTGCATTTTTCACCCGGATTACTACGGCG
>RFUD01000113.1 GCA_009923125.1 Planctomycetia bacterium | reverse complement strand
TGCCGGGGCTGCGGCTGTGGTCGTTCTCCGTGGCCGGCACCGCTATCTGTGCCGGTGCCGTCACTACCCGCACCCGTGCCTCCCTTCCCCACCTGTTTTTCGCCGCCAGGCGCCTTCTGGCCTCGAGCCTCCTTGCCGTCCGCCGGCTTCGATGCGGCCTCGTCGCTCCCGTCGGCGGACAAATCTTTGGCAGCACCTTGGCCATCCTGCTTGCCGTTCCCGGTGCCCGCATCCGGCTGCGAACCCGCGCCGGTAGACCGTTCACTGCCCGCTGAGGCCTGCCCATCACTCTTGCCGTCGGACCGCCCCTGGCCAGGCTCTACAGCGTTCGGCGAACCGCCTGCCGCGCCGTGCTGACCTCCTTGCTGACCTCCTTGCTGACCTCCCTGCTGACCTCCCTGCTGACCCCCGTCAGCATTCGCCCGGTCGTCGCGACCAGTGCCGGGGGTCTGTTCTCGACCCTTTTCCGCTGCGCCGCCGCGCTCGCCGTCTGCCTGCCGACGCTCCCCCGACTCCGGCCCCCCGGGCTGCCTGTCACCGGATGAATCCTGTTTGCCGTCGCCGGCCTCTCCCGGCTCCCGTCCGCCGCGACGAGTTTCCGAAGCCGCCCCTTCACCGCGCTCGCGGCGATGTTCGAGAATCCGCTCGATCGCCTCGCCGTCGTTCGTGCCGTCGGAAGCCACGGCGTTGTCCTGCGCCTGCCCTCGCTCGCGCTGGCCACCTCCGCCCTGAGCTTGCCCGCCACCCTTGGCCTGGCCGTCGCCCTGGCGGTCGCCACCCTGCCGTTCCCCCTGCGCACCAACGCCCTGGCCGCGGTCGGCTCCCTGCCCCTGATTCTGACCCTCGCCCTGCTGGTTGCCCGCCTGCTTGCCATCCTGCGGCTGCTGGCGATCTCCGCTCTGTGCGCCGCCGGCGTTGCCGTTGCCGTCTTGCTTGCCGTCTTGCTTGCCGTCTTGCTTGCCGTCTTGCTTGCCGCCGTCGGCCGTGTCCTCACGACCCTGTTCGCCGTCGCCCTGCTGCCCTTGCTTACCATCGCCATGTTCCCCCGCGCCATCGTCGCGCGAACGCTGATCGTCCGCCGGTCGCTGCCCACGCGGTGTCTCGCTGGGTTGCGGCGGCGGAGCGGTGGGGTCGATACGCAACGACTGCCACGGCGAGTGAGACACATTCGGCTGCTTGGGGCGGTTGTCGGTCGCCACCGCCCGGTATTCCAGCGTCGCACCGGGCCCCGCCCCGAGCCGCTCCGGCACGAGTTGCACCGCGCCGCGAAACACGCCGCTGCGCTCCTGCTCCAAGACCTCGATCTCCGGACCTGCGGCCCCGCCCTGGAGCCGCGTCTCGATCACCACGCGCGACAGCGCGAAGTCGGGATCGTGCGCCCGGACGCGCACGCTGACCGGCGCCGCCGGGGGCACTCGCATCGGCGACACGCGCGGCTCCTCGATCGCCACCTCGGGGGCCACGTCGGCAAGCACCTCGATCCGATGCTCGAGCGGATCGACGATCGCCTGCTCCCGCACGGCACCGTCCGGGGCCCGCGGCTGGAACAGCAGTCGATAACGGCCGTGCTCGGGCCCCGAACCATCGGCCTTGAAGCGGAGGTGGAACGACTTCGTCACCCGCGTCAGGTCGGCGGCCGACTTCGTGAACCGCAGGTCTCGGCTGCCGTCCGCCTCGAAGTCGATCCACGCGTCCTCGAGCGGCTGGTTGCTCTCCGCGACGATCGTCGCCTCGGTCCCCTCCACGGCGCGGATGTCGCCCTGCCACGCGACCGTTTCCGGCGCGCGGCGTGTGTAGGGTGGAAACGCGTAGCGGATCTCCCGTACCAGGAGCGTCGGGGCATCGATCACGGCCACTCGCAGCGGTTCGCTGACGGCGTCCCCGGCGGCGATTCGGATGTCGATCGAATGGTCGAGCCCACGGGTGGCGTCCGGCAGGATGGCCGCGAACAAGCGTTGCCCGCCCGCCGGCTGGCCCCGCGACATCTCGCTCCGCCAGGCGGGCGCCGCCGGATCGACCGCGCCATCCACCAGCAGCGGCGTCACCACGACGGCAGGCACCTCGCCACGACGGAGGCCGCGGATCTCGGCGGCCACGCACAACTGCCGGCCACGGACGAGCGTCGCCTGCCCGCCATCGACCACGAGCCGGCGGCGGTCGAGCAGATCGGCGGGTGGATCCTGCTCCGCCGGCATGCGCCACGACAGCCGTGGCGGCTCGATCCGCACCCGCGACGGCGCGGCCCAACCGACCCACGGTGCCACCAGCCGGGCCGCGGTCACAAGCAGGCTCTTCGGCGCCACCAGCTCATACAGGCCTGCCAGCCCGACGAGCGTCGCGAGGGCCAGGGCCAGCCGCAGCGCCAGCGTGCGGTCGATCACGGCCTCGGTCGGGACGTCGGCGAGCCGCTTCGCGGTGCGGCGTTCGAGCGATCGCACGACCTTTTCCGGATTGGCTTCCGGATGCGCCTTCACGAGCACGGTGTTGACGAGGTCGTTGTGCAGTTCGGGATGCTCCCGCTCGATCGCCCGCGCCGCGTACACGAGATTGACACGGTAACGGACGAGAGGCAGGAGCCACCGCACCGCCGCCAGCGCCAGGGCGACGACGGCGACCGCCAGCCAGGCCCAGCGGGCGGCCCGTGGCAGCCCCGCCGGCATCACCCAGTGCTCCACGACGACGCCGCACAGCAGCCACGCGCCGGCGGCGACCGTGGCCCCGAGCAAAAACGTGGTCAGGGCCACGCCCTTGTAATCCGCACTCGCGGCGGCGAGCCTGCGGGCCAGATAGCGGTCTGACTTCGACTCGGCGTCGCCGTCGCGGCTCCATTCGGCGACGGCGAGATCCGGGCCGGTGTCGGGAACGGACGCCATCACGGGGCTCCAGGGGGGCCGGCAGCCGAAACGGAACGGGGCGGCGAGCGGCCAAAAACCGTCCCCTCCAGTATATCGGCGGTCGGGTGCCTCCGGTTCGCCGCGTTGACGGGCATCCGCAGCCCTTTCTATGGTGCGGCGACACGCGCTCGCGAAGTCCATGCCGTCGTTGCTGCCCGCCGCCGATGCATTTCGCCAACTCGTGGACGGCTCCCGTCGCGGTCCGGCGGCGGGCCTGGCCCGAGCCGCCCTGGCGACGTTGGCGGCCCCCTACGCCGGCCTCGTGCGAGCCCGGAACCTGGCGTACGACACCGGTCTGTTCGCCGTGCATGCCGCCGCGGTGCCGGTGTTGTCCATCGGCAATCTCACGCTCGGGGGCACGGGCAAGACGCCGCTCGTCGCCTGGATGGCGCGCTGCTGCGCGATGGCGGGTCGAACGCCGGCGATCGTCAGCCGCGGCTACGGCGCCGCGCGGGGCCGGACGAGCGACGAGGCGGCGGAACTGGCGGTCCTCCTGCCGGGCGTCGCCCACGTCGCCGACCGCGACCGCGTGGCGGCCACCGCCACGGCGGTGGCCGCCGGCGCGGAGGTCGTGGTGCTCGACGACGGCTTCCAGCACCGGCGGCTCGCCCGGGACCTCGACGTCGTGGCGATCGACGCCACCGATCCCTTCGGCTGCGGCCGCATGTTCCCCCGGGGGCTGCTCCGCGAGCCCGTGGCGGGCCTTGGCCGCGCCCACGCCGTGGTGCTCACGCGCGCCGACACGGTCGATGCGGACCGCCGCCAAGCGATCCGAAGGTCGCTCGCCGCGGCGGCCGGGAGGGCCGGTCCGACCGCGTGGGCGGAAGCGGTGCACGAGCCGCATCGACTGCGCTCCGCGGCGGGGCTGGAACAGCCGCTGGCGGCGGTGCGCGGCCGACGCGTGGCGGCGTTCTGCGGCATCGGCAATCCGGATGCGTTTCGCCGCACGCTCACCGGCCTCGGCGCGAACCTCGTCGACTTCCACGTGTTTCCCGACCACCACGCGTACATTCCGGCCGACGTCGCCGATCTCGCCGCGCGGGCCGTGAGGGCGCGGGCCGAGTTCGTCGTCACCACGCTCAAGGATCTCGTGAAACTGCCGCACGAGACGCTCGGCGGGCTGCCGCTCGTCGCGGTCGAGATCGCGCTGCGCATCGTGCAGGGCGAGGCCGACCTCGAGCGGCTGGTCCGGGCCGCGATCGCGCGGGCGGAATCCCCTCCGAGCGGGCGAGGCACCGCATGACACGCATCGTGGAAACCCGCCGCCCCGACTGCTCGCTGATCGTGAATACGTTCGAGAAGCCGCGGCATCTGGCGCTGGTGCTCGAATCGATCGCCGCCCAGGCCCACGTGGACGGCCGCATCGAGGTGATCGTGGCCGACGACGGCTCGCGCGACGAGACGGCCGCCGTCGTCGCGGAGTTCTCGGCGACGGCGCGGGTGCCGGTGCGGTTCACGAGCGAACCGCACGCCGGCTTCCGGCTCGCACGGGTCCGCAATCGGGGTGCCCGGCTCGCACGCGGCGAGTATCTCCTGTTCCTCGACGGCGACTGCATCCTGCCGCGCGACCACGTGGCGACATACCTCACCCGTCGTCGACCCGGCCTCGCCCTGCTCGGCTACTGCGCCAGGCTGCCCGAGGAAGCGAGCTCGGGGCTCTCGCCCGAGACGCTCGCGGAGACCGACCTCGACGCCCTCGTGCCCGCGTCGGAACGCCGGCTGCTCCGGCGCCGGCACCGCAAGGCATGGTGGCACTCGACGTTCCGGCACCCCACGAAGCCCCGGCTCGCCGGGGGCAATTGCGGGATCTGGCGGGCCGACTTCGAGCGGGTCAACGGGTTCGACGAACGGTTCGTGGGCTGGGGACAGGAGGATGACGACCTCGGCCTGCGGCTGCGGGCCGCCGGCGTGAAGCTCGAGTCGATCCTCGATGACACCTGGTCGCTCCACGTCTGGCATCCCACCGACCCGACCGCCACGAAGCGCTGGAGGGACGGACCGAACGTGGGCTACTTTCTTCGCCGCGGCCGGCTCACCCGCTGTCGCCACGGAATCGTCGAGCGGCCGATCGAAGCCGTCCGCTGGGGACTCCCCGACGCGGCGGACGACGGGCCGCTCGCGCGGGCTCTCGCCGGGATGATCCCCGAGACTGCCCGCGCCGCCCCAACCGGCCCCTGCGAGATCGAGATCGTCACGCGGCCTGGCGGCAGCCGCTTCACGCGGCGTGCCGAATGCCGGCTCGTGATCGCGGAGCCCGGCGCCGTCGTCGAGCCTTCGCTGCGCCGCCGAGCCCACCGGGTCGCGCGGGTGCACCCGGCCGACGTCGAGGGGCTGCTCGCCCAGGCGGGCTGAACGCTACTTCCGCTTCTCGTTGTGGAGCGTGTGCTTGCGGAGGCGAGGCGAATACTTCTTCACCTTGAGCTTCTCGCCACCGGTCTTGCGGCGGAGCGTGTAGTTCATGTCGCCGGTTTCCTCGCACACGAGGTGAACGACTTCGAGCTTTTTCTTACCTTTTGCCATCGGGACTCTCGCCGCCAACAGGCGGAAACGGGGCGGAAAACGAAACCGGACCGGGTCGCGGATCGTAATCTTCTTCCGGCCGCGCCGCCAGCGGGCCGCCCTACGCCCGGACTTTGGGGGCAGTTTGCGATCGCCCCGCCGCTCGATACGATTTGAGAGGACGGCGGTCGGGACGAACCGGGAATCCACCCAAAGCAGGCCGACAGACCATGGCCAGCCACATCCAATCGGGAACCGCGGGCAAGGCGCACCCCCCGAGCGGTCCAGCACCGGCGAGTGCTGCCGCGCCGGGTTCGCCTGCCAAGCCTTCCGCACCGGTCAAGCCGCCGGCGCCGCCGAAGCCTCCGGCGGCCACCGAACCGCCCCCGGCAGCCGAAGCACCGCGCGGGTCGGCGGCCTCCGCGATCCTCCGGACCGCACCGGCGTGGGCGGTGAGCATGCTCCTGCACATCGTGATCCTGCTCTCGATGGCGCTCATCGTCCAGGAGCCACCCAAGGAGGAGAAGCCCCGCGTCATCGTCTCCACCGCTCCCGAGGTGGTCGAGGAGTTCGAGGAGTTCGAGGAGCAGCCGCTCGAGCCGCAGCCGGACGTTCCCCAGGACGTCTCCAACGAGGTCGTGTTGCCCGACGCCCCGGTGGTGGAGAACGTGCAGGTGGTCAGCGACGCCGCCGACATCGACGCCGCGGCCGTGTCGGTCGAGTTCACCGACTTCAGCACCGAGACCGCCGCGTCGTCCGACCTGTTGGCGAGCGTGGGCGCCATCGGCGGCCAGGCCGGCGGCCTCGGCGGCCGGACCGACCCGAAGATGCGCACGAAGCTCGTCCAGGCGGGCGGCGGCAATGCCCAGAGCGAGGCTGCGGTCGAGGCGGGAATCAAGTGGATCATCAATCACCAGCTGCCCGACGGGAGCTGGAGTTTCGATTTCACGAAATGCCCGAGTTGCAACGGCAACTGTTCCCACCCGGGAAAACTCGACGACCGCGGCGGTGCCACGGCGATGGCGCTCCTGCCGATGCTCGGCCGTGGCTACACGCACAAGGAAGGGCCGTACAAGAAGCAGTTCGAAGCCGGTGTCGGGTTCCTGGCGGGGCTGGCCGTGAAGGGACAAGGCAAGGCCTACGAGAAGGCCGGCAACCTGTATTGCCAGGGGCTCGCCGGCATCGCCCTCTCCGAAACCTACGCGATGACGCAGGACAAGCGGCTGCAGGGTCCGGCTCAGCTGGCGCTCAACTACATCATGGCCGCCCAAGACCCGGTGGGCGGCGGCTGGCGGTATGCCCCGAAGCAGCCCGGTGATACCTCCGCCGTGGGCTGGCAGCTGATGGCGCTCAAGAGCGGCCACATGGCGTTCCTCCAGGTGAACCCGCTCACGATCAAGAAGGCCGTCGAGTTCCTCAACCGGGTGCAGGCCGACGACGGCGCGATGTACGGCTATACCGATCCCGGGAACGGCTACGGGACTTCCGCCGTGGGCCTGCTCTGCCGGATGTACCTGGGCTGGAAGAAGGACCATCCGGCCCTGCAGCGTGGCGTGGCCCGTCTGGCCAAGGCCGGACCGAGCAAGGATCTCTATTTCAACTACTACGCCACCCAGATTCTCCACCACATGGAAGGCGACATGTGGGTGGCCTGGAACACGAAGATGCGTGACATGCTGCTGAAGACGCAGCAGACGAAGGGCCATGCGGTGGGCAGCTGGTTCGAGGAGTTCGACAAGGGGCATGGCCCCGAGAAAGGCGGCCGCCTCTACACGACGTCGATGGCGACGATGATCCTCGAAGTCTACTACCGCCACCTCCCGCTGTACGGCCAGCAGAGCGTGGACGAAGAGTTCAAAGAATAGCGCAGCCGGGCCATCCATGGCCCCGGC
>RFUD01000112.1 GCA_009923125.1 Planctomycetia bacterium | reverse complement strand
ATGCCGATCAGGAAGAACAGCGGCACGAGCGTGAACTCGAAGAACACGTAGAACAGGATCACGTCGCGGGCGGCGAACACGCCGAGCATCGCCGCTTCGAGCACGAGCAGGAGCACGTAGAAGCCCACGGGACGATCGGCGATCGCCTCCCAACTGACGAGCACCGCGGTGAGCGACAGCAGCGCCGAGAGCCCGAACAGCCACAGCGAGAGACCATCGAGCCCCAGCGAGAGCCGCACGTCGAAAATCCCGTCCACGAGCCAGGGCAGCGAGACCACCGCGTAGGGCTGGCCGGCCGCCGCCTCCGGACTCGCCAGGTATCGCACCACGAGCCAGCCCGCCGCGACGAGCGTGAGGAGGGCCGTGACGGCGGCACTCTGTCGCACCGCCTCGCGGCCCCGGCCGCCGAGCACCCAGGCGACGAGCGCGCCCACCAGCGGCGTGACGATGACGAGGACCAGATGCGTGCCTGGGGACAGGGTGTTCATGACGACAGGGGGTGGACGGTGAGGTGGTCGGTGGAGGTCAGCCGCGGAGCCGCCAGGCGAGGGCGAGCACGATCGTGAGGACGCCCATCACGCCCGCGAGGGCGTACCGCTGCAGGAGTCCGCCCTGGAGCCGCCGGACGAGGCCGCCGAGCGCCAGCGGGAGGTGGGCGACGGAGTTCACGAGCCCGTCGATCACGTACCGGTCGAAGAGGGCGGCAACGACCGCGAGGCCTTCGAGCGGCCGCACGATGAGTCCCGCGTACAGCTGGTCGATGTAAAACCGGTTTGCGAACAACGTCTGCAGGGGACCGAGGAACCGCTCCATCTGCGGCCCGTCGCTCCTTCGGCCGAGATGGCCGATGGCCGCGATCACGATGCCGATCGCGGCCGCGAGCGACCCCTGGATGGCGAGGTCCATGTGGAAGGCATGCGGTGCGGCCGTCGCCGCCACCGACGGTGCGGTGAACGAGGGCGTGGCCGACAGGAAGTGCGACAGCCACTGCGTGCTGAACAGCCACCACCCGGCCACGGCCGAAGGCACCGCCAGGATCATCAGCGGCACGGCCATCACGGGCGGCGACTCGTGGGCGTGGTGCCCCGCCTCGTCCGGCACGCGGGTCGGCCCGGTGAACGTCATGAACACCGCGCGGAACGTGTAAAAGGCCGTGAGCCCGGCCGTCACCAGCGCCATCCAGAAGAGCACGCGGAACGTCTCCGGCGTATTGAAAAGGGGACGCAGCTCTTTTTCCCCGGCGGTCGTGGCTCCCGGGGCGAAGTGGACGGGCGAAAACGAGCTGCGTCCCCTTTTCGCGTGGCTCGAGGGCGCGGCGTCGTGGTGCTCGCCGTGGGCGTCGGGCCAGCCCTTCGCATGGAGCGATGCCAGGATCTCGTCCTTGCTGAAGAACCCGGAGAACGGGGCGACTCCCGCCAGCGCGACCGCGCCCACGAGGAATGTGGCCGCCGTGACGGGCATGATCCGCCGCAGGCCGCCAAACCGGCGCATGTCGATCACGTTGCCCATCGAATGCATCACCGACCCGGCACCCAGGAACAGCAGGGCCTTGAAGAAGGCGTGGGTCACGAGGTGGAAGATCGCCGCGGTGAAGCCGAGCAGCGTGCCGGTGCCGAGGCTCGCGAACATGTAGCCGAGCTGGCTGATCGTGGAGTAGGCGAGCACCCGTTTGAGGTCGTTCTGCACCGTGGCGATGAGCGCGGCCACGAGTGCCGTCGTCGCCCCCACGATCGACACCGCCGTCAGGGCGTCCGGGCAGGCCATGAACAGCGGCGCACTGCGGGCGACGAGATAGATGCCGGCCGTCACCATCGTGGCCGCGTGGATCAGGGCGCTGGCGGGCGTGGGCCCTTCCATCGCGTCGGGGAGCCAGACGTGCAGCGGCAACTGCGCACTCTTGCCGCAGGCCGCGAGGAGGAGGCACAGGCAGATCGCCGTGCCGATCGCACCGCCGACGATTCCGCCCGGGTCGGCGAGCCGCGTCTGGCCGAGAATGCCCGGAAGGATCGTGCCGTCGGCCGAGAGCGTGTCATGGAAGTCGAGCGTCCCGTAGGTCATCCACAGGAGGAACGTCGCGATCGCGAGCCCGAAGTCGCCGACGCGATTGACGAGGAACGCCTTCTTCGCAGCCCGCGCTGCTTCGGGCTTGGTGAACCAGAAGCCGATCAGCAGGTAGCTGCACGCGCCCACCGCCTCCCAGAACACGTACACGATGAGAAAATTGCTCGCCGCGACGAGCATCGACATGGAGAACACGAACAGCGAAAAGACGGCGAAAAATCTGGGATACCCCGGGTCGTGGTGCATGTAGCCGATCGAGTAGACGGCGACCACGAGCCCGATGCAGGTGATGATGGTGAGCAGGGTCGCGGTGAGTGGATCGAGGCGGAGCGCGACGGGGATCGTGAACGCCCGGGCGGCGCCCGCCGTCCCGCCGCCGACGGCGGTGCCGGGGATGGCCGCGGCGCTGCCCGCGGGGGGGGCGTAGGCGGCCTCCACCGTCGCCCACTGCCAGAGCGTCGAGATCATCTCCACCGGCCGCACCGGCTCGGCGTGCACGCCGTCGGGACGGCCCACCTGTGTCGCCGTGCCGAGCAGGAGCACGACCGATGCCCGCGATCGCCGGCAGGTGCGCCTGCGACTTGAGCCGGCGGCCGAGGAGCAGCGTGAGCACCGCGCCGGCCAAGGGCAGCAGCGGCACGAGCACGAGGAGCGTGGCGGGGGAGACGTTCTGCATGGGGAGGATCGGGTGCGGGGGGCGGGCGGATCGCTAGACGTGCTCGCGTTCGAGGGAGTCGTGGTCCGCCCCGGGCGGCAGGACACCCGCGGTCGAGAGCCGGGGCCACTGCGGCGGCGAGGCGTCGGAGGCCGGCAAGGCGTGGTCCACGGTCCTGGCGAGCGTCGCCTCGCGCAGTCCCTGCCAGGCCGCGGCGTCGAGCCGGCCCGTGCGGGCGAACGCCTGCAGGACGAACACCAGGGCCACGGCCGCTTCGCAGGCGGCGACGGTGAGGACGAAGATCACGAGCACCTGGCCGCCGAAATCGCCGTGGTGCCGGCTCCAAGCGACGAGGCTCACCGAGATGCCCTGGAGCATCAGTTCGGCGCACAGGAACATCACGATCAGGTTGCGCCGCGTGAGGATGCCGACGAGCCCGAGCGCGAACAGCATCGCACCCACGATCAGGGCGTTGTGCAACAGGGCGGTGGAGGCCGCGGCCAGGAGCGGGTTCATCGTCGGGCCCCCCCCGCCGCGAGTCGACGGTCGTCCTCGAGGGCGGCCTCGCCGCGGGCCACGACGGCGATCGCGCCGATGAGCGCCACGAGCAGCAGCACCCCGGCGACCTCCACGGCGAGCAGGTGTCGGCCGAACAGTTCGCCGCCCAGCCGGGCCACCTGATCCACCGCCAGCGTGTCGGAGGTCGCCGCCGCATCGGCGGTCACCGCGGCCGGCTGCCGAGCGGGGGCCGCACAGCAGGTCGGATCGGCGGCCAGCCGGCCGATCGACAGCGACAACAGCCCGAGCAGCACCGCGCCGGCCACGGCCGAGAGCAGCGGTTCGTTCGAGACGCGGTCGTACGGCGCCAGCCCCGAGGGCTGGGCCAGCATGAGCACGAACAGGAACATCACGAGGATCGCCCCGGCATACACGACGATGGTCGCCACCCCGAGGAACTGGGCGCCGAGCACGAGCAACACGCCCGCCACGCCGGCAAGCGAGAGGGCGAACCAGATCGCCGAATAGACCGGAGAACGCGTCACGATCGTGGCCGCGCCGGAGATCACGGCCACGAGCGACACGACGAGGAACACGGCCTCCTCGCCGAGGCCGCCGAGCCGTCGGCCGGTGACGATGAACCCGGCGAGCGCGGCGGCGCCCAGCACCAGGCCGGCCCGGCGGGCGATGCGATTCTCCGAGCCCCGCGGCAGGAGCAGCCACAGGCTGGCCGCCGCCGCCGTGACGGCACCGGCCAGGATCATGCCGGGGGAAAGCGACGGGAGCGGCGTCACAGCGTCCCCCCCAGGTCCGTCGACTTCATCGGCTCGGCGTCCTTCGTCATGTCGTAGACGCTGAGAAGCTTCTCCTTGTCGAAGATCATCTCCTCGCGGCTCTTGCCGGTCAGGTCGAGCAGGCTCGTGAGTTCGATCGCGTCCACGGGACAGGCCTCCTCGCACATGCCGCAGAAGATGCACCGCAGCTCGTCGATTTGGAAGCTCTCCGGATACTTCTCGCGGTCGGGCCAGGGGCTCTCGGTGGCCACGATGTCGATGCAGTGGGCGGGGCAGGCCGTGGCACAGAGGAAGCAGGCCACGCACTTCACCCGCCCCTCGGAATCGCGATTGAGCCGGTGCACGCCCCGGTAGATGAGCGGGTTGCCGACCGCGGGCCGCTCCTCGGGGTAGTTGACCGTGACCTTGGGGCTGACCATGTGCCGCGCGGTGGTCGTGAGGCCCTGGATGAACAGCGGCAGGTAGAGCCGCTCCGTGAGTCCGAGCGGCTTTTCCTCGAGCCAGGTGATGGAGGGATCGGTCGGTTTCATGGGGTGCCTGCCAGTTCGCGGCGTCGGTCCTCGTGATGCAGGATGTCGCGTTCGATGTCGTGGGGCCCGTGGGTGCGGACGGGCGTGTTGTCGGTGCCGGACGGCGTGAGGATGCCGGCCGTGATCCAGCCGACGAGGAACACCAGCCACGGCAGGCCGATCGCGGCCCAGCGGGCGGCCGCCGGGCCGAGCGTGGACACCAGTTGTGGCCGGAACTCCTCGACGGCGGCCACGGTCACCAGATTGGCCAGTCCCAGCGGGAGCATCACCTTCCACGCCAGGTTCATGAGCTGGTCGAAGCGGAACCGCGGCCAGCTCCAGCGCACCAGCATGAAGAACACGATCACGGCGAGGATTTTCCCGCTCAGCACGGCGAACCGCGTCAGGGCCCCGAGCCAGGTCACCTCCTGCGACGAGCCCGTGACACCCCACAGGTGCCAGCCACCGAGGAACATGATCACGATCAGGAAGGCGGCGGTGATCATGTGGAGGAATTCGGCCACCAGGAACAGCAGCAGCTTGATGCCCGAGTATTCGGTGTGGTAACCGCCCACGAGTTCCTGCTCCGCCTCGGGCAGATCGAACGGCAACCGCGCCGCCTCGGCGAAGCTCGCGACCATGAACACCAGGAAGCCGAGCGGCTGCGCGAGGGCATACCACACGCCGCTCTCCGCCTGGGCGTTCATGATCGCGTCGAGCTTGAGCGATCCGGCGGCGAGGACGACGCCGAGCAGTCCGAGGCCGAGGGGGATTTCATAGGCCACGAGTTGGGCGCTGCTCCGCAGCCCGCCGAGAAAACCATATTTGTTGTTGCTCGCCCAGCCGCCGAGCAACACGCCGTAGACCGCGATGCTCGACAGGGCGAACACCCACAGCACGCCCACGTCGAGGCCGGGCGCGACGAGAAACGGGACGGGATCGGGCAGGCCGGGAATGCCGAGCGGAGGCAGCACGCTGCCGAAGGGGATCGCCGCGAAGATCGCCAGCGAGGCCGCGAGGATGACCAGCGGCGCGGCGTTGTAGAGGATCCTGTCCACGTGCTTGGGCGTGAAGTCCTCCTTGAGGATGATCTTCAGTCCGTCGGCCAACGGCTGACCGAGGCCGAACAGGCGGATCTTGGTGAGGGGGATGCCCACGCGGTTCGGGCCGCGACGATCCTGCACCCAGGCTGCGATCCAACGCTCGAGCAGCACGAGATAGGCGGCGGCGGTCATCAGGCCGCCGACGAGCAGGCCGATCTTCACGAGCGCCGCGATGGTGGCCGGGGAGGGCAGGAACGCGTTCATGAGGTGGCCAGTTGCTGGAGGCGGAGATCGATGCCGGTGGCGGGCAGGTCGCCGGCAAGCGCGGCGAAGGCGGCGGCGGAACCGGCGATCTGCTGCCGCACGGCGACCGGATCGTAGAGGCCACGGCGACCGAGCATGTTCCACAACAGCCGGCCCTCGGGCCACACGCCTGCCGGCGGCCTGATCGCCTGCTCGAAGACCTGGGCGCGGTGGGCCACGTTCACCCAGGTGCCCGCCCGCTCGGCGAACCCGGCGGCCGGCAGCCGCCACGTGGCCCGCGCCGCGAGCGGCGAATCGAACAGGTCTTGCACCACCAACTGCGACAGGCCGCCGAATGATCCGGCCGTGGCGTCGTCGATCCAGGGGGCGGGGTACCCGGCGGTGATCCACGCCGCATCCGCGTTACCGGCCTCGACGTGCGCGACGAGGTCGCCCCAGGTTCGGGACTGCGGGTCGAACAGTGCGACCACGGCCTCGACACCCAGGCGGTTGGGACATTTCTCCGCGCGGATCGTGAAACCGCCGGGGAAGGCCTGATCCTCCCCGGTGACCGGCACGTGACCCACGGCGAGGAACGCTTCGGGATCGATCGAGCGGGCCACCGCACAGAGCATCCAGGCCTCCTCGACCGTGAGCATCGGCGAGACGGCGACGGCCAGCCGGCCCGCAGCCTTGAGGTCGGCCCGCAAGCGGGTCACGACATCGGCCCACTCGACCGTTTCGAACACCCCGGCGGCTGCGTCGTGTCCGCGGGCGACGGTGGCGCGGCGGCCCGCCGCCAGGAGGCGGGCCGGGTCGTGGAGGTGGTGCCAGCCATAGCGGCCGTCGTCGCAGATCCACCACTTGTTGACGTGGGGGTTCTCGCGCGGCTTGAGGCGGTAGACCGTGTCCTGGTTGTGCTCGGTGTGGATCGAGCAGCCGGCCGAGCAGCCGCCGCACACGTTGGCTTCGCGCTTCAGGAACCAGACACGCTGCTGATAGAGGAAGTCCTTGTCGCCGAGCGCGCCCACCGGGCAGAGATCGACCACGTTGCCGGCGAGCTTGTTGTCGAGCGGGAAGCCCGGAAATACGTCGATCTCCTCCTTCGCGCCGCGGCTGGTCACCATCAACTCGCCCGTGCCGGAGACCTCGCGGGTGAACCGCACGCAGCGGGTGCACATGATGCAGCGATCGACGAACAGGGTGACGGTGGGGCCGACGTCGCGCTTGCGGCTCGTGAACGGATGCAGGTCGGCTCGCCGCTCCGGCTGGCCGTGCTCGAAGTGATAGTCCTGGAGCAGGCACTCGCCGGCCTTGTCGCAGATCGGGCAGTCGATCGGGTGGTCGATGAGGAGCGCCTCCTCGACCCGGGCGCGGCTGTCCTTGACGAGCTGGCTCTCGGTGACGATCACGGTGCCGTCCTTGACGGGCGTCTGGCAGCCCGGCACGAGCTTCGGCACCATCGTGATCTTGCCGGTGGCGCCGTCGCGCTGCCCGGTCTCGATGAGGCACATCCG
>RFUD01000111.1 GCA_009923125.1 Planctomycetia bacterium | reverse complement strand
GTCCGCGTTGCGCTCCAGCGGTTCTCGATCGACACCGACCGCGTGTTCCTCTCCGGCCATTCGATCGGCGGCGACGCCGCGTGGGACATCGCGCTGGCCCATCCCGACCTGTGGGCCGGGCTCGTGGCGATCGCCCCCTCGGCGGGCAAATACGTCAACCATTACTGGCACAACGCCCGCACGCTGCCGATCTACGCCGTGGGAGGCGAACTCGACGGCGCGAGCCTCGCCCGCAACGGGATGGACCTCGATCGCTGCTTCGCCAAGGGATTCGACACCACCTACGTGGAGTACCGCGGCCGGGGCCACGAGCACTTCTCCGACGAGATCCTGCGAATCTTTTCCTGGATGCAGTCGCGGCGGCGCGACTTCTTCCCGCGCACGATCGACGTGGTCACGATGCGGCCGTGGGACAACTTCTTCTGGTGGATCGAGATGGCCGGGGCGCCGGCCCGCACCGTGGTCCTGCCGGCGCACTGGCCGCCGCCGAAGGACATCCGCCCGTTCACGATCGAGGGGCGGGCGACCGCCGCCAACGCGCTGGCGGTGCGGTGCGGGGCCGAACGCGTCCGCATCTGGCTGTCACCGGAGTTCGTCGACTTCACCGCCCCGGTCACGGTGACGCTCGACGGCCGCAAGGTCGCCGGCGACACGCCCACCGCCGACGTGGACGTCCTGCTCGAGGACCTCCGCACGCGGTGCGACCGTCAACACCCGTTTTGGGCGGTGGTGGAATCTTCACGAGGACAACGTCCATGAGCACAATCGTCGCGGCCGACATTCCCCCGGTTCTCATCGCCGGCACCTGGCGGCCGGCCACGGTGACGGAGACGTACAGGGCCTTCGATCCGACCACGGGCCGACCGCTCGAGACGCCCTGGCCGGTGAGCGGCTGGGCCGACGCCGACGCGGCGCTCGCGGCGGCCCACGTCGCGGCCGGAGCCATGGCCCGACTGCCCGACGAGGCCCGCGCGGAGTTCCTCGAACGCTACGCCGCCCGGCTCGAAGCCCGTGCCGCCGACCTCGTCGCGGCCGCGCACACCGAAACCGGACTGGCGGTGAAGCCGCGGCTGGCCGACGTGGAACTGCCGCGCATGCTCGACCAACTGCGGCAGGCCGCCGCCGCGGCCCGCGCGGGCACGTGGCGGATGGCGATGATCGACACCGCCCGCAACATCCGCTCGGCCGCCTTCGGGCTCGGCCCGGTCGTGGTGCTGCCTCCCGGCAACTTTCCGTTCGCCTACGGCGCGGTGACGGGGGGCGACTTCGCCGCGGCGATCGCGGCGGGCAACCCCGTGATCGCCAAGGCACACCCGGGCTGCCCGTCGGTGTCGCTCCTGGCCGCCGGCGAGGCCGTCGAGGCGGTGCGTGAGACAGGCCTGCCCCCGGCGACGGTGCAACTGCTCCACGGCGTCGCGCCGGCCGACGGTGAGCGGCTCGTCGCCGATCCGCGAGTCGGGGCGACGGGGTTCACCGGCGGCCACGAGGCGGGCAGGAGACTTTTCGCGGCGGCCACGGCCGCGGGCCGCGTGATGTGGGTCGAGATGGGGAGCCTCAACCCGGTCGTGATCCTGCCGGGGGCGCTCGCCGAGCGTGGTGCGACCATCGCCGACGAGCTCACCGCCAGCGTCACCGGCTCCGCCGGCCAGTTCTGCACGAAGCCCGGGGTCGTGTTGTTCGTCGATGACCCCGCGGGCCCGGCGTTCATCGAAGCCCTCCGCGACAGGTTCACGGCCGTCGGCGAGCAGGTGCTGCTCGGCCCGCTGGGCCGGGAGCGGCTGGCGACCGGCGTGGCCCGGCTGCGGGATGCCGGCGCGAGACTCGTCGCCGGGGCCGCCGACGATGCGCCGGCGGCCACGGGCTGCCGACACGCCGCCACACTCCTCGAAGTCCGGGCGGAGGAGTTTCTGGCCCGCCCCGACGCGTTCCTCGTCGAGGCCTTCGGCAACGCCACGCTCCTCGTACGGGCCCCCTCGGTCGATGCGGTCGCGCGTGCCGTGGCGGTCGTGCCGGGGGCGCTCGCCGCGAGCCTCTATCTGGCGAAGGATGGCGGCGACGACCGGGCGACCGCGATCATCCAGCCGCTGCTCGAGGCCCGCACCGGCCGGATCATCGAGAACCGCATGCCCACCGGCCTCGCCGTCACCCCGCCCATGCAGCATGGCGGGCCCTGGCCGAGCGCCGCACCGCCGTTCTTCTCGGCCGTGGGAATGCCATGGTCGCTCCTGCGGTTCGCCCGGCGGCTGTGCTTCGACGGCTTCGACCCGACGCGGCTGCCCGAGTGCCTGCGCGACACGCCGCCGCCGGGCCGGCCGTGGCGATTCATCGACCACGCGTGGACCCGAGACTGAATCCCGGCGGCGTTATACTCGCGGCCGCCATGTGTCACCCGTGCCGCTGGTTCCTCGCCGTGGTCGTCGCGTTCCAGGCGGCCGACGCCCCCGCCGCCACGCCGGCGGCAGCGCCCGATTGGCACGTCGCGCCGGATGGCGACGACGCCAATCCGGGCACGCAAGACCGGCCGTTCGCCACGCTCGAACGGGCCCGTGACGCGGCCCGCGAGCACGACCGCACCGGCGACGGGTACGCGACGATCCGGCTCGCCCCCGGCATCCATCGGCGCACGACAGCGCTCGTGCTCGAGGCGCGGGACTCGCGGCTCGTGATCCGTGGCCCGGCGGACCGCTCGGCGCGAATCCACGCCGGGCGAACCATCGACGCGGGGATGATGGAGCCCGTCGGAGCCGGTCCGATGGCGGAGCGGATCGACCCGGCCGCCCGCGGACGCGTGGTCGCGATCGACCTGGCGGCGGTGGGGCTGGGGAAGGCCGCACGGCCGCCGGACATCTACCAGGACGGCGGTGGCCTGCCCGAGTTGTACGCGGACGACCGGCCGCTGCCGCTCGCCCGCTGGCCGAACGACACGCCGGCCACGATCAGCCGCGTGGTGGACAAGGGCACATGGCACGGCCCGGCAGCAGGACGGCGTGGGGGTTCGTTCATCGCCCGTGAGGACCGGGTCGGACGGTGGAACGTCGCGGAAGGGGTGTGGCTGGAGGGCTACTGGCGCGTGCCGTGGGACCCCTCCACCATCCGGGTGGCGGCGATCGACCCGACCACCCGCCGGATCGACCTCTCCGCCGCGATCAACAACGGCATCGGCTCGAAGTACGCGCCGGCCGGCGAACTCGGCGACGGCAAGGAGCCATGGTCGGCCGTGAACCTTCCGGAGGAGATCGATCGCGAGGGGGAGTGGTGCCTGCACCATGCCACGGGCAGGCTCTACCTGTGGCCGCCGGAGGGTGTCCACGAACTGTACGTCGCCACACTCGCCGAACCGGTCGTCCGCGTGACCGACGCGACGCTCGTGGCACTGCAAAACCTGCTCATCGAGGGCGGGCTGGGCGACGGCGTCTCGATTTCCGGCGGTCGGAAGAACGTGGTCGTCGGCTGTACGGTGCGGAATCTCGGCGGCAACGGCGTCGTGGTGCGCGGCGGCCGGGATCATGCGGTGCGCAGCTGCGACATCCACGGCCTCGGCGACGGGGGTGTCCGGATTTCCGGCGGCGACCGCGGGAAACTCGAGTCCTGCGGGCACGCCGCGGTCAACAACGACATCCATGACATCGGTCGGCGGCGCAAGACCTACGCGGCCGCGATCCACCTCGGCGAGCCCAACCGCGACGACCTGCCGGCCGTCGGCTGCCGCGTGGCCCACAACTTCCTGCACGACCTGCCGCATGCCGCCGTGCTGTACACGGGCAACGACAACCTGCTCGAGCTCAACGAGGTCTGTCGCGTCGCCCTCACGAGCGCCGACGTCGGCGCGTTCTACACCTCGTTCGACTGGACGAGCCGCGGCAACGTGCTGCGGCACAACTTCGTCCACGATTGCCCGCGGGCCAACGCCTTCTACATGGACGATGGAGACAGCGGTGACACGGTCGAGGGCAACGTCGTGGTGCGGGCGGCCGCCGGCGTGTTTCTCGGCGGCGGACACGACAACGTGGTGCGGCACAACGTCGTCGTGGACTGCCCCATCGCCTACCACGTGGACGCCCGCGGCGTGGACCGCGGCTACCAGACCAACGCCACGCTGCGGCAGCGGCTCGCGTCGGCCCACCCGGACCGATCGCCATGGAAGGACCGCCACCCCGCGCTCGCCGCGCTCCTCGACACGAACACCGACGCGTCCCGGCCCCGCGGCGTCGTGATCTCCGGCAACGTCGCGGTGCGGTGCCCGAAGCCGCTCCGCACCTCCGCCAGGCAGGGCGACCTCGCCGGCTGCACCCTGGCCGACAACCTCGACCTCGCCGCCGGCACCGGCGCGAACGACCCGAAGTTCGCGGCCCCGGCCGAACTCGACTTCACCGTGCGCCGCGGGTCGCCGATCTTCCGCAAGATCGCGGATTTCCCCGAGATTCCGTTCGCCGAGATCGGCCTCCAGCGAGACGCCTACCGCACCACGCTGCCGGCCCGCTCGACGCGAGCCACCCCCGCCGCCGCCACGCCCGAGGCCGACGCGTCGCAGCGGGACATCGACGCCTCGAACAGGGCCGCCGCCGATCCTCGCTGACCGCGCGGCCGGCCTGTGGCCACCGACGGTGCACGTCCGGGCAGGCCGCTAGCGTCCCACCGGCGAGACAGGTCGCCGAGCGACCTCGGGCTCCGACTGGCTGCGGGGCAGGGCGACGCCGGCGAGGTACCAGCCCTCGGGCACCGATTCCATGCCGAGCCCGACGGTCCCGAAGTACTTGCGGATGAGCTCGAAGTCGGGCAGCGTGCTGCCGTCGATCTTCTGGGCCCGCACGCTTCCCTCCTTGCCGTCACCCAGCACGGCGTTGAGCAACTGGCCCATCACGCTCTTCGACTTCGGCATCTCCCCCTTGCGCAGCATTTCGTAGGCCGGCCGCACCGACTCGTCGGCCCTGGCGAACGACCGCATGGACGTCGTCGTCGGAAACAGCTTCTTCATCTCGCCCGAGACCACCGCATAGTCCGCCGCGTTCGCCAGCCCACCCTCACCGGCCGACGCGGCGAGCACGCGCTCGAGGAAGTCGCGGTGCGAGGCGATCAGCAGGTGGCCGTGGGCCACCGTGACGGCGGAGTGCGGCAGCAGTTTCTCCTCCCGCTCCCGCAGCCGCTTGCGGTGGTGGTGCGGGTCGCTCTCGTCATCGGCGTGCGCGATCGAGCCGCCGGGCGTCTCGACCTCGAGCTTCGGGATCGCCGCGGAGCGGTCGATCATCTCCCAGATCACGTGGCCGTTCGACTCGACCTTCTGCATGTCCGGATCGGTGGCCATGCTCTTGGCCACCGTCGCCGCGACCCGTTCCGAATCCTTGGCCTCGATGGCGATCACGAGCCGCTCGCTGTCGGTGTCCACCGGGGTCGCGTAATCGCCGAGCACGGAGACGCGGCTGCCGAGGCAGGCCACCAGGTCCTTCTCGACGTCGATCTGCGGCCCGTCCGGATCCTCCTTCAGCGAGGCGATCACGTCGTCGAACACACCCTTCTCGCCGACGATGTCGTCCACGAGCGGTTCGACCGACGCGAATGCATTGGCGAGGTCCCACTGCATCGCCACCCAACTCGACACGTCCCGGGGCACCCACTGCGGCGGCTCGACCGCCTCGGCGTTGGGGAAGTGGAGCATCCGGGCCGCGAGGTTGAATCGATCCGCCGCCAGCGGCTCCCGGCCCGGCAGCGGCGGCGCGTAGACGAGCGTATGGTGCTGGGCCTCCCGGGAACCGTGGCCGAAGAACACCACGCCCCCGGCCCCCTTCACGGCGTCGAAGCCCTGCCGACCGAGGATGGCGACGTAGTCGGGCCCTTTGCGCTTCTCGCGCGGCGGATTGGCGGCCTGGTAGACCTTGGCATAGCCGAGCGGATCGACGAACCACCGCAACGGCGCCGCCGCAGACGGGACCTGCTTGCCGCAGCGGGCCACGACGGCCTGGTACGCCGGCAGCGATGCGAGCGAATCCTTCCGTCCCTGCGCGAGCGTGGAGACGACCTGTGCCACCACGGCCGGCGAGTCGCCGACGACCAGCCTTCCGGGCGTCGAGTAGATGGCGACCTGACGCGGGCGGGAGGGCGCGGACTGATCCGGGGGCAGTTGGTAGACCGTGGTCTCCGCGGAAGCGCCCGCAACCTTCGTCGCCTTCTGCTCGAGGAGCCGCTTGCCGACCTGGTCGAGCAGCGCCTTGGTCTCGGCGTCATGCCCCGTCGTATCGACCAACAGGATCGAGGCCAGGGTTCCCGGTGTCGGCTCGATGGCGGCCAGCGCGATCTCGCCGCCCGGCACCTTTTCCAGATCTTCGAGCGTCAGACCGAGCTTTCCGAGCCGCTGCTTGCCGGCCGAGCGCAGCTGGGTACGGACGCTGTCCACGAACGGCTTCATCACCGGATCCTTGAGCAGTTGACCGTACTGCGTCCGATCAAAGCTCTCCTGCAGCACCTGCGGATCGGCCACGCTGATCCAGCCGCGGGTGGTGGCGGGAAAGATCGTCTCGCTGGCGGCGAACGACCCGGCCCGCGCAGCCGCACCGCCGAGCACCAGCAGCACCGCCG
The DNA here is from genome assembly GCA_009923125.1 of Planctomycetia bacterium. Lineage (GTDB taxonomy): Bacteria > Planctomycetota > Planctomycetia > Pirellulales > UBA1268 > RGVT01. The sequence goes on along the minus strand of RFUD01000111.1, from coordinate 750 downwards.
CGGTCGTCGCGATCGCCGTGGACAAGGCGGCCATCCGCCGCGAACCGGCGGAAAACCTGCGAATCGAGCGGCCGGCCAGGGTGAATCCGTTCACGTGCGACGACTCCTTCATGCAATCGGGATCGAGCGGTTCCATTCCATATCGAGCGGGATGCCCATCCTTCTCGACCCCTTCCGAAACCGGGCGGGCGTCTGCCGAGGGGCTGGGAAGCCTTGGCAGTGTGGCAGGAATCCGCTGTTTCCTCAACGTCACCCGACCGGCTTCAACCGCCGGCAACCAGCGAGGCTGGGGAGGCTGGGCCCCCGGCCGCGGCGTGGAGCAGCGCGACCGCCAGCAGCCCCACAGCGGCGAGTGCGGCAGCCTGCTGGACATCCGGAGGCACCCTTGCCGCTTCGCCGAGCAACGCCAGGGCGATCAGAAACAGGCCGCCCGCGGCGAGCAGGGCGACGATCGCCACCGCCCAGCGTGACGGCCCGTCGGCGAAGCCTCCGACGGCCGCCGCCACGAACGGCGGCCAGCCCAGGATCGCGGCGGTGACCACCGGGGCACGCAGCGTGTCGCGGCGGCGGCCGGGCCCCAGGTGCATCGGCCACGCCACCGCGTGCGGCTGCGCACGCTCCCACCGCCGCCAGACAGCGCGGTGCGACACGCCGTCGCCGAGCGTGGCCGCGGGCAGGGCAAGGGCGACGAACCAGGCGGCCGAGGCGCAGAGATCGAGGCGGGCGACGTCCGGCATCAGGAACAGCCAC